>JALHRI010000001.1:0-3905 GCA_022841525.1 Alphaproteobacteria bacterium
ACCGCCAAACACGCTCAGCGCGGTTAAATCGACTCCCACAATCTGCAGTGCGATGATGAATACCAGGAAATACAGGACAATCTGCGCCGTTTTCACCACCAGCGTGCGGTGGCTGATATGCATGCCACTGGCGCGTTGCATGCGCCCCTGAATGATGCCCACAATACGGCTTGCCAGCCAGAATAGCACGGCAATCGATGCCAGACCTTTGATGATTTTCAGCGGTGTAATTTGCTGACTACCCACTTCCACCGATACGGCGGAAAGTAGCGTACTAATGTCATCGGTAATGCCCAGCAAATACCCGCAGCCAAGGGGCAGTAAAATCGCATACACAATCCATCCGGCTTCCTGACGCGAGGCAATACTGTACACAAATTTTCCAAGCAGCCAGGCCAGCGATAGTTTGAAAATGAAATAAAACGCTGCCGGATAAGATGCGTGGCGGTGCGCATAATAGGCGCTGAGTGCTAGCATCAAACTCACCATCAGGCTGGGTAGCATCCGCGCGGCGTAATTGCGCATGAAATGCCGCATGCGCTTAGGTCGCGGGTGGTGCAGCCGACGCGCAAACGCACGGCCAACCGTCACCGCGCCGACCATCAGCACCCCAAGCGCTACCATCAGCGAAGCATCCGCACTGATGATGTCATAGAGGTAACTGAGGGCTTGTTCGAGATGTTGCTGGATACTGTCCATGCGCGCATGGTGAACAATTTCAGATAGCTTCGCAACCGCTTTGGCTGGCTTATCCTCATGTTGCAAACGATTCACCAAACTATTCTTGCGCCGCAGCAAAAGCTGCGTTAGCCCATGGTTAAGAAGGCGTATACAAACGCGGGGAGAAACATTGATGCACGCAATGATCGCACTGATTGTCGGGTTAGCTCCGGGCATGGCGTATGCCCACGTGGCAGAGATTGATTCGGGAAATACCGCCTGGCTGCTGATCTGTTCTGCGCTGGTGATGTTGATGACCCCGGGCCTTGCTTTTTTTTATGCAGGCATGGTGAGTCGTAAGAACGTGGTCTCGACGCTGCTGCAAAATATCGTGGTGCTTGCCGTGGTGGGGTTATTATGGCTTGCCGTGGGGCATAGCCTCGTATTTTCTGAGTATTCTTCTGTAATCGGCGGGCTGGATTATACATTCCTCAGCGGGCTGGAAAGCCAGTTGGTGGGTGATAGTGGCGTGCCCTCGCTGGCCTTTGTCGCGTTTCAAATGATGTTTGCGATTATCGCGCCTGCCATCATTACCGGCGCGATTGCCGAGCGCGTGAATTTCAAAGCGTGGCTGGTGTTTAGTGCGTTGTGGAGCGTGCTGGTCTATGTGCCCGTGGCTCACTGGGTCTGGGGGCCAAAAGGCTGGCTAGCAGTGCAGGGCGGGCTGGATTTTGCTGGCGGGTTAGTGGTGCATATTACGGCGGGATTTTCTGGGCTGGTCGCTGCGATGATGTATGGTTCGCGTATGGAAAGTACGGCCGCCTCAACCCCCAACGATGTGCCGATGATTGTACTGGGCGCGGCACTGCTGTGGTTCGGTTGGTTCGGCTTCAATGCCGGATCGGCAATTACTGCGGGTATTTTAGCATCGTACGCGTTTATCAATACGTTTGCCTCCGCGGCGATTGCGCTGCTGGTCTGGCTGCTGACGGATTGGTTCACCGGCGGTAAGCCCAAAGCACTGGGCGCGGCGATCAGCGTTATTGTCGGGCTGGTGGCGATCACGCCGGCGGCAGGCTTTGTGACCATTGGCGCCGCCATGGCGATTGGCGCGCTGGCATCCATCGCGTGCAATCTGGCGATTCGCGCACTCAAAGCACGTACCAAGCTTGATGACACGCTGGATGTGTTCGCCTGCCATGGTCTGGGCGGCGTGATTGGCGCGGTACTGACCGGATTTTTTGCCTCGCAGGAAGTCAACCCCACCATCGCGAGCGAAGGTTGGCTGATTTCCGGCGATACCCAGCTGCTTTTTGCCAATCTCTATTCCGTGGTTGTGGTCGCGGCATTTTCTCTCGTCATGACCTATGTGATCATCAAACTGGTCAATCTCATCACGCCGGTGCGGGTGGATGCAGAGAAAGAAAAGCGCGGGCTGGATCAGTCGCTACACGGCGAGATGGCGCGCTTTCATCAGCGCTAGGCCTTCACGCAGCACCTCATCCACGTGGATGGCTTCCAGCGTGCCGTCTGTTGCGCGCAGCGAGCGCGCGTAGCTTCCAACAGCGCCGTACACATCCATCGGTGTGGGGCCGAATAATCCGAGTGTGGCAGTGCCAGCAGCCGCAGCCATGTGCATGAGGCCGGAATCATTGCCGATAAACAGATCCGCGCGTTTCAGACAGGCATAAATGATCCGCAAATGGTACGCAGCGTCGCTGAGAATGAGTGGCTGTGAGTCAGCCAGCGCGTCGATTAAGGGCTGCATCCGCGCGCGCTCGTGCGGTGCGCAAATCAGCATGATGCGGTGGTCGGGATGCTGGCTAAGCAGTGCCCGCGCGAGCGAGGTGAAGCGCTCTAGCGGCCATTCTTTCGGTGGCCAATTGGCCATGGGTGCCAGTGCGAAGAAACGCTGCTCAGCGCATAGAGCTTGCGCGGTGTGTTCATCCTGCGCATTCGTCCAACATTCAGGATAGGGCAGGGAGGAATCCCCCAGCCAGTTTGCAAATTGCTGATGCTTGCTGATGCCCGCTGTACTGCCGCGAAAGATGTAGCGTTTGCGGGTGCAAAGGGCATACGCCAGCGCTGAGGCGCGCATATCTACCACCGCCGCGTACCGATGCGCTATCGCGCGCTGCCACATCATCAGCCAGTGGCGCGAGAACGTGCGCTTATCGATCACGTGCAGGTGGCGCAGGCGCGGCAGCGCTTCGTAAAGCGGTGCCACCAGTGAACCGGCAATGACGTCAATTTCCGTAGCGTTTACGCGCGCTGCAAGCGCGCTGAGCACGCTGGTGGCCAGCACCGCATCGCCAATGCGGGTGGGGCTGATGTAGAGTAGGGGGGCGCCGTGGTTTACCGTCATGCACTTAGCTAACCAGCCCTCCGGCAAGTTACAAGCCCCATCCTGCATCGGTATTTGACAAATGCGCGTAAGTCGCTAGAACAGCGCTTCCTGAAGTGCCCAGGTGGCGGAATTGGTAGACGCACTAGCTTCAGGTGCTAGCGCCGCGAGGCGTGCTGGTTCGAGTCCAGTCCTGGGCACCAAGGTAAAATTAGATTTATATTTCAATTAGCTAAGGTGCTGATATCGGCACCTTTTCCATTTGTGGTTTTAGGGATTTCAAAGAGATATCGCCAAAAATTTTTCAATTTCCGGATAATTTCCGGATGGAATTCCGGATAAAAAGACAAGGTTTAGATCGAAATATCGGTCTGCTTGCATAACGAAACGACTGCACTCCCGAACAAATTACTAGCAACCAAAGTTAGGCCAGCTTTCAAATTGGTGGCTACTTCGTCAACGTCCATCACAACCGCTAAGCCAGTTGCATGCATCAATTTGGAGAGCAGTTTGTATAGCATAGTACGGTGGTGTTCGTATTGCCCGCCCTTTGCGATATCGGAAAGCTCGGTATGAGGCACGTTTAAATCTGCAACGCCCAAATTTTGTGCAGACTTTGATATACCAGAGAAGAAATCATCATTGGTATCTGTGCGGTCTGTACGCTTCTGCCAATTTCTTAGGGCTTTTGCAATGTCCTGCATATCGCGCACACCTTCTTCGTAATAGGTACGAAGAAGGTCATTATTTCTTCCGATTGCGTCAACCCATACAGCCAGTTCAAGAATGTTGCGACAGTGCAAAGAAACGACGGAGATATGGTCGTTAGTATTAAGAGCTTTTATCAAAGCATCGTATTCTCGAAAGAGACTGTAAAAAATTCCAGCATAGGTCTGTTCTT
>JALHRI010000001.1:3915-137868 GCA_022841525.1 Alphaproteobacteria bacterium
TGTTCTTGCCATTGCCCTGGATTCTCTTTCCCGCCTAGCTCTCTGCCAAAAAATTTTGCGGCAACCAAAGGATACGTCTTTTTTCTAAACTCTTTTGCAAGTTCTATGTCATTCAATATTTCTTGATCCATCGTGGTTACCTTCGATGATTTGCAAATTGATTTGTTTATAGAGTTGGCGAGATGTCTTGTCGAATCCATCTAACGACATCTAATTTAGATTGGAAATTTCTGGATGAACTCCGGATAAATCCATATATCTATTTGAATAATAAATGTCTTTTGGTGCCAGTCCTGGCACCAATTTAAGCCGGATCTGTAAGTGGTGTTAGTGTACCATGCTGGTAGAGCAACGGCGTGTGGCAGATGCTCAGCCAGGCGATATCATCCGCCGAGTCGCCTATGCCTAAACCGTAGTGATGATCAGGAAAAAAACGGCGCAGGTACGATGCTTTATTCTCACCACTGCAGTAAAAAAATCTTCCGTCTTCACCCACGTGCGAACCTGCACCTTGCATCCCCAAACGCGCAGCCAGTGCTGTAACGTAGTTTTCCGGAGATGCCGATAGAATCAGTGCTGCTGCATTTTCTTGACGGATTCGCTCCATGATCAGCGGATCAATATGGCGGATAAGTTCATCGCAAAAATCATTAACTGCAGTGTCATTCGGAAAATAACGGCTGAAATGTCTTACAAAATGCTCGTTTAGTTGATGGCGAGGAATGAGGCGCAAGACGCGCAATATCACGAACAGCAACACACGCGGTGTACGAAGGTGACGAAGCGTGAGCAGACGCATCGAATCCATCGTCAGCAGCGTGTGGTCAAGATCAACGATGGTCAGGTTAGGTTTCATCGCAGGAGTAGTGCAGCATAAGCAAGTGGATCGCGCAAGATGCTAATATCTGGTCTCAATCTACTGTAGCGCGTTATAAAGTGTATGAGTGGGCTAAATCTGCCGCGTAGCGCATAGCGTATCAAGCTAAAATAGATGAGTGGTGAGAGGTAAGTATCACATCGCGTAGAAGAGGTCGGTGCCTCCCCCAACAGACCTGAGAAATAATTGATGCCACTAGCAAGCCCCTGATGGATAGAGCCCCAAATTCTTGGATTCGCCTCGATGAGGTAGAACCTGCCATCGTCTGTTTTACGAAACTCCACCATAAAAAAGCCCGACCAGTTCAGGCGCTCTATCAATATTTCTGCCATGCCCTGCATCTGGGGTGCCTCAATGCTGGTGCGCCATACGCTTGAGCCGCCACTTGCAGGATATTCCGCAAGCCTGAGGTGCCCATAACCGGTGACTATTTTTCCCCGGATGGCAAAGCCGGAATATCCGCAGCCAATGCCTGCCACATATTCCTGCATCACCAGTTTTTCGCCGGCGCGCTTTAGCAAACATTCTTCAAGTTCCGCCTTGGTATGGATATATTCTACTCCGTTGGCTGAGCTGCCTGTCGCAGGTTTCACCACCAGTGGAAACTGCGCTTCTTCAGCGGTGAAATAAGACTGCGGAACGTTGATGCCCTGTTTGACACAGTAAGCATAGAGCTTATCTTTTTGATCAAGCATTTCAAACGCGTGAAGATCTCCAATGTAATCCAGCGTAGAGCCCAGCGCGCTGCGATGTTCCAGCAAAAGCCGTATCTCTTCACTATTAACGGGAATTACGTGCGTGATGTTTTCAGCCTTGATCAACGCCGCGAGCTGCGCGACATATTCCTGCGGATGGTGCTTCATATTGGGCAGTACGCGGTGATTCTTCGCATGATGCGTGCGCAGGATACGCGTATAAGGCCGGTGATCGACGCTCATGAGGAAGAGATTCGGATAGGTACTGCGCAGAAAACGCAGGATGACCACCGCTTTGTAGCTCGAAACATCGGTGATAAGAACGCGCGGCATTAGGGGGTCGCCTGCTTCACCAAAATCGCATGGCCGTTAAGATTGTACAGCATCAGATTGTCAGTGCGTGTTCCCAGCTCGTTACACAAGGTGGTCACGCCATCGCAGCCGTAAAAACCGTAATCGTCAAAGATCACGACCCCGCCGATTGCCATGCGCGGCCAAACCCAGTCAAAGCAATCGCGCGCAGATTGGTAGGTATCGACATCGATATGACACAGTGAAAAGAGCATATCGGCGTCGATCTGCGGTGCCGTTTCATCCGGAAAAATACCCTGAAGAATACGGATATTCTGCACCTCAAGTTTTGCTGCCAGTTTTTTGACGACATTCACCGAAGTATCTGCGTGTTCATTTCCTTTGTAGCTGCTGTCTTTCTGACTGGCTTTAACGACACCGCTAAACGTATCGCACAAAAATACGGTTTTACTTGGGCTGGCTTTGGCCATCAGGCAGCCTGTGCCGCCGCGCCAAACGCCAATTTCAAGGATATTGCCGGGACAAGACGCCAGTTGCTGTGCCAGTTGCCAAAGCTCGTAGCAGCGATGCACATCTACCAGCGTATTGCCCTGAATCCTGCGGTATGCCTCGTTGAACGGGCCTTGTTCCAGCCAGGGTGCATACGAAGCGTGCGAAGTAATCACCGCATAGGGCACATGGCTATACGCAGAAAAAGATGCAGGAATAAGATCGTATCCCAGTGCGTGAAAGCCTCGGCGAATCAGGTGTTTTAGTGACATATCATTACCGTTTACGAAAAGTGCGAAGAATGAATTTTGCAGCCAGCGCTGCATGATCGATTAGCCAGTAAAGCCAGAAACGATGTCCCGGCTGGTTCCAGCGTTCCGGATGTGTTTGAATCACCATGGGCATGTTCAGCGATGGCAACAGGTCAATGAGTTCTTCAGTCGTAGAAACATCAATGCTGCGTGCGCCGATACAATAATCGCGTAAATTAGTGCCTCTGCTGTTCCAGCTGCGTCCCGTATCGGTGAAATAAAGAAACGGGGTTGTTCCCAGATCCATCGATACTTCTGCTAACAGCCCAAAATCCCTAGGCGTGCAATGTTGCCAAAGTATGCGGTTATCGTGCGCAGAAAGAGGGCTGCCGTGCATACAGGCTGTTTTAACGTCAGCGTGCGCGCGCAGGCGTGAAAGCTCACTTGCAAATAAATCGCGCGCTTTTTCAACATTGCCTTTGGTCGTAGAAATGGTCTCGTAATGGTAGCCGATTTCGTGGCCGAGTGATGCAATCGCGGTGATGATTTCAGGCCTGAACACGTGCGAAGTGGCACGAAAATAATAGGTGCTGCAGATGCCCAGATCATGCTCAAGCTTCGCCATTGCCAGCGCATTATTCGGCCAGCGATCCACATCATGCCGTAGCAGGATGACGCACTGCGCGGAAGATGCAGAAAGATACTGCGTAAACGTCAGGATGGGCCAGTTTTTTGCAAGAATGGCTTCACACAGAGCGCGGTATTGACTTAAGGTAAAGTCGCGCTTCATCTCAGTACAACCTTGGTGCAGCATCAATGATTGTTAACGCGCGATCAAGATCAAAGCCTACCGTAGATGCGTACACGCGCATTGCCTCCATGCGAGCCTGATTATCGATGGCGATTTTCACTAAGGCTTCTTCACGCGTGATTAAGCCGCTGCGGATTTGCGCACTACGAAACGTATCGTGCTCAGTAAATCCTGCCATTGTATGATAGATATAATTATAAAATGCGGCAGTACCATCGCCAATGCGCCACGTGCTGCCATCGTGCGATTCTGTTTCCCAGTTATACTCATGCTTGAGGGTATTTTCGATCACAGATTCATCCCAGGGGATGTAGTCGTAGAATACATGAAAATCGTTTTTTAAGACGTAAGCACAGTAGAATGAAAAGAGTGTATCGAGCAGCGAGCGATTGATGTAACGCGGGTTTCTGAGGTATTGCGTCAGAAAATAGCGCACCATGCCCAGTTTTTTGCCCCACGAAAGATAGAGATACCAACTATTGCTTTCCTTCACGCCGCAAAAGCCCGACTTAAAGCTGGTCTGCTCTAGGCGGTTAGAGGCAAAGAAGGTTAATTCAATGCCAAGGTCTTTTCGAATCTGTCCGGGGTGGTAAAAAAACTCTTTATCCCCGGCCATAAACAGTGTGACCATGCCGAGCTCGGGTTTTCTCAGCCATGCCTCAACATTCAGACGAATATGCTCACGTTTTTTGGGAATATCCGCAGAGATCAGAATATTCTCAACACCTAGTTTTCCGCACATACGGGCGATATTGCGGCGCGCCAAATCGGTTACCATACCCCAATCATAGGTGAAGGTGATGGGGTGCATTCCCATCTCCTTGACCAGATAATGAAGCGCATAGCTTGAGTCACGACCACCGCTGAATGCAACCAAACAATCTGGCTTGCCGTCATCACGACGATACTGATCGCATAATGTTTTGAGTGCCTCGTTACCCTTCGCTACAAACGGTACATCATCGCGGCAAAAATTGCAGACGCCTGCATGGTCGAATGTAATGCCGGGAAAGGTCTCAGGCAGGATACAGTTAGTGCAGCGCTGAAGTTCGCGATGTTTTTTATGGATCTGGCTGTGATCGTGTATGGTAGCGGGAACGCTTTGAACCATTTCAATCACACGGTGTTCACGCGGCTTGATATGAACGATCTCACCGAACTCAGGATAGCGCTTACGAATTTTGCTCAGGAAAGAATACTCAGAAGCAAAGGCAAGCGAGCCATCCTGTGCGCGTGTATAATAGAGCGAGCCTGTATTGCTGGCCAGTATCAGCGATGAAGAAGCTTCGCTAAGCACGGCTATGGAGGCATCTCCCTCAATCGCATCAAACAGGGAGTGAATCGCCTCGCCAATATCTTTCGTTGTTAATTCTTTAGCGAGTAGGGCGGCGAGAACCTCAGAATCAAGTTCAGAAGGCGGCTCTCTGTGTAGACGTTCACGCCAAAGTTGCGCATAATTGCAAATGATACCGTTATGAATCAGCACAAGTCCGTCACGCATCACCGGCTGGTTATTGGCAATAATTTGATGGCTACCATTGGTCACAAGACGGGTATGGCCGATGAGGGCAAGATCCTGATCGTTCGCGGCCACGGTTCGCATCAGCTGCCGGTAGGCTGGTTGTTTAAGCAAATGGCGGATCGGCTTACTTGATCTTAGCACATCCAGCTTTCCGTGATGACGGATTGCTACACCGCACGCCTCTTTGCCGCGCGATTCAGAAATAATCGCGAGTTCTTCAAATAGCTTTTGCCAGTCTTTACGAACGGGACTGCGCAGGTGAAAACCGAAAATCCCACACATAGCGTTATGCCTTTATGCAGCGACAATGTGTTGCTTGGAATAGTGCAAACATTCCTGTTGCTGTGAGGTTTGAATATTATACGCCACCGCCATGCGCGTGCGTTTGATAATCTGAATGGGAAGTTTGGATGCCAGTTTGTCTAAATAGGTGCTGACATCTTGAATCATTCCGTAGTCGTGCCAGATGATAGTGCCGCCATTTGCCAGTACTGATAGCGCAGCCTCTGTATCGCTTTTTACGTAGGCGAATGCATGGCATCCATCAATAAAGATCATATCAAATGGGCCGCCGAGTGTCTGCCAGTCAATTTTGGCCGAATCGCCATACACCTGGGTAATCTTCTTCTCCTCAGGCGTATTTTTATACTGGATGCCCATCTGGTTTCGATCGGTCATGTTGTTGAGCATAGAGGAAATAGGTAATACCATTGCACCGGTGGCATCGGGTGGTAAGTCAACAGTCGTTACCATTCCATCATCCGCGACATTAGCCGCAAGATTTAGTGCCGTATTGCCATCCCACGTGCCGATTTCTAATATTTTTTTTGCGCCAGTATGCCGTACAATGGATAAAAGGTAGCCAAGCTCAATCAGATCAATCGACAAATCCTGAGTACGCTTGAGAGGAAAGTGCATCACCAATTTGCTTACGTTATCCACATCCGGCACAATCGTACCAATATCGGTACGTGGCAAGTCACCATACGACCAGCTGGCGAGTCGGTAAGACTCATGGTCTTTGGTTTGAATTCCGTAGGGAAAAATGCGCCTGCGAAACAATTGAGCTGCGTAAAGTGGGTCTCCAGCAGCACGCGGAAGCGCACGAATAATTTTTGCAACAGTGGACACAGTAACCCCTTAGGAGTCTTCAGTAAGATTGATGCATGCTCATATCGCTCAGGCTCAATAAAATAAAGATATTTTTCCGATCTTATTTTGGTTATAGCCATCAACGCGTAATTTCGGCCCCTTTACAAGAAAGTCTCGTTACCTCGCATGATGTGGATTTATTTTTCCGTAACCATGGCGCTTGCCAGCTTAGCTGGTTGCCACCTGGTTAACTGGCTGCCATGGACTGAGCAAGCAAAACGCAGCCGTATCGATGTTGCTGCGGGCATCGCGGCAGCTCCTTTTCTAGTAGGGATTGGCGCGGTGATGGCTTTGAGCGTCTTTCCTGGCGCTACGCATGCTAGCCACATTGCCGTTGTGTTTGCGTGGCTTGGGGTGCTAGGATTTTTGGGGCCATGGGCTCCCAAACGTGGTGTGGTGGTCAGGGCGCCATCGCCTTTTGATACGTTGGAGAAAATCGCCTTATCTCTGCTGGCATGCATCACACTTGGCTTGCTAATCAATGCGCTGCTGCTGCCGCTCGCGCAGAATGATGCACTTGAGTATGCAACCGTGGGACGCGAGCTTTTTCATGCGCGTAGCCTCGATATTTATCCGCTACTGAATGCTGAAACGAATAGGAGTGGTTTTTATGCTCCGTGGACCCATCCGCCGCTTTATGTATCGCTGATTTATTTTACACATCTATTGCAAGCAGATGCGGATACGCCAGGCCTAATGCGCCTGATTGCGCCCTGGTGCGCACTCTCATCTGCGCTACTGGTGATGGCGATGGGAAGCGTCATGAATCGACGCACTGGTTTTCTTGCTGCGCTGCTATTTTTATTTACGCCATTATTTTTCTTTGGTGCGGATGCTGCCTTAATCGATGCCTTACCCGTTCTCGGCTGCAGCCTGATGCTTGCCGTATTATTTGGGCTCGAAAAAAAATCTGCGCGTAGCGCAGTCGGGCAGGGGGTGATTATTGGCCTCGCACTTTGGACGCATTCTCAAGCAATTTTACTCGTACCGTTAATGCTTGCGGGCATCGCACTCAATCATGGACTTAAACACTGGCGAAAGATTAGTCTGCAGGGGGCGATCATGCTTGTCACTGCGCTTCTCATCGCCTGCGCACCGTATCTGCGTAATCTGGATATTTTTGGTGCGCTGATTAGCGATACGCCACAAATTTTTGCCATCGATTCACTGCACTGGAAAGATTATTTTGCCTATAATCGCGGCATCGTCAGTCTCAGTGCTAAAATACAATATGGGCTCTTCAAAGGCCTGTTTGCGCTGGAAGCCTACGGCGTAATCTTCTGGCTGATGCTGGCAGGCATTATCTACTATTTCCGTAGTAGTTTAAGTCTTGGCAGGCTTGTTAGCTGCTGGTGGGATAGTGAAAAGATACCTTCGCCACATCTTGTCTACCTATGCGTCATCCTCATGCTTATCTATATGCTGGGCGTGCTGGTTTCTATCGCGCTTGATATTGATCTGATGATTCGTAACGAGCGCTATATGATGACCATTTTGCCTTTTGCTGCGCTCGTTTCCGCGTGGTTTGTAGAACGTGTTTTTTCAGGATTCGTTTTTGCAAAACGCTCATTTTTGATGCGTTTGATGATAATCGTCGCACTCATGATGCCGCTACAATTCGCGCTGATGATGGGCTTCCGCTTTCTAAGCTATGAGATCCGCATCAGTGATATCTGGCAGTCTCATGAAACAATTCTACTACGCAACCCGGATTATGCTGCCATTGCCGCTATGCGTGAACATACGCACCAGAACGCTCTTATTCTCTCGCTTAGACCGGCTGACATGTATTACGCACAGCGTAAAATGCTAAGTTATCTGGATCCTCGCTTGCTTGGTTTTTACCGTGAGCAGGATGCGCGCAAAGCGCTTAAGATATTGCATGATCTGGGTGTCACCTATGTGCATGTGCCCAATTATTCTTTTCCTGTATTTTACCACGGCGCTCTGATGCCAATTCTGGCAAGTACAACACTCAGTAAGCTCATAGTCGATGGTAATGGTCACCAGCTCTATGCCTTACAGAGCGATAAAAAATACCTGCGGCCTATTTCTATTACTAATACGGGTTGGATTCAGGCGCGCGACTGGATTATTGGCGGGCGAAAGGGCCTGCTTTCAGTGCGCCTGTATAAAAATCGTTTTGATCTTCGCCAGGTTTCCAGCTCTAAGGTGCCCTTGAATTTATTTCAGCGTGATTTTTCTACGTCGCTAATTTCCCCTTATATTACATTAACTTCTAAACATCATCTGGCATCTGAGTATCGCCTTGATGCACATCTGAAGGGAGAGGGAATGGTCGAGCTTTATGTGCAGCAGTTTAATGAAAAGAAAGATTTACTACGCACCAACAGAAAGCGAAGTTTACTGATTGGTGGCATGATCCTTTCCAAGGAGCGCAAGAATCAATCGAACGAGTTTATACGGCGTTTTCGACTGCATCCGGATACAAAGTTTATCAAAATCACCGCTGAACATTATGGCAATTCGAATGTTAAGCTACAGCATTTGTTGCTGTCAGGTAGTTGAGAAACGATTGCGGATCATGTTCCAGCCTAGCATGCGATAGCTGAACATCAGCAGCAGCAACGTACCGACCAAATATCCCAGCGAGGTGGCGATGGCAGCGCCTAAAATACCTAGCGTTGGAATCAATAGGAAGCAGCAGGCAACATTGGTGAGGGTGATACTGGTCGTTTGAAGCGTTTGCAGGAACGGATGGCCGCTTGCAAGGAGCAGATTATCAAACGGGGCAAAGCCGGCAATCATGGTAAAGCAGGAAAGCAAAACCATCAGCGACAACATGGCCTCATCGTAGCCTTTTTCCGGTAAAATGTAGGTAATGATTAGCCAGAATGCGGCTAAAATAGCGAGGGAAACTGCGAGTGTTCCCAGTGTTACGTAGCGCTTCGATTGTCTCAGTAATTGACGGGTGTGTTCATAGTCTTGATCGCGAAGGCTTGCCACAATCACCGGATTAAAATTCACGCGCAGGATCGCTAAAATATGCTGCACGCCATCGACCAACATGGCGGCGAAACTATATATGCCAACAGATCGCGGCGAAAGCAGGCTTCCTAAAATCAGGACATCAAGGCGCGTGTTCATATCCAGAAAAATGCCGCCGATCGCTGCTTTGCTGCCAAATACCAGATGATGCTTCAGCCACCACATACGCACGCGCAGACCACGCAGCGAGCCGATACGCTGCAGATATAAAATAGCGCAGATACTAGTGATCATTTCTGCGGCAAGAAAAGAAAGTGGAGCGTAGTGAAATGGTAGTTCACCTATGCATACCCATGCAACGCTTGCCAGCACGGCAAGGTAACGAAGGCTTTGCAAGATAGCGAAGGCCTTCATGCGCCGAAGGCCATTAATATGTGCAATCAGCACTTTGTTAAGCGGAAAAAGCGATAGACCAAGCACCGCGTGATGAATGGAATCAACGATCGCCTTTTCGCTGAACATAAGCTCAAATAGCGGGGTAGCTACTAGCAATGCGCAGGTGAAAATGCTACCAAGGCAAATGGCCAGTACAATCGCACTGCCCAGCATACTACCGCGCTGAGTGGCATCGTTTTCGTGATAGGCACTGTAGCGCATGACGGCGTAGTGAATACCCATCACCGCGAATTGCGAGCCTACCAGATAGACAGCGTAAGCGATATTAAAAACCCCTAGCGCACTGGCATCGCGAAAAACCGCAATCAGGATATTCATCAGAATGCCGGTAACGGCGAGCACCCCAAAACCAACAAACGTCCAGGCGATATCGCGGTTAAGCTTATGCGTGAATAATTGTGCGATGAGTTCACGCATCTGCATGAGTAATCTTCGGGGAGCGCACAATATCGCGGTTTTGCATCGGTGGATTGAGGTGCTTGTTTTCTTCGTAGTCAAACCACATCGCAAAAAAGAAGGAATTAAATGCCAGCGAGAACGTGAACAACCAGCTTAAAAACGTGATTTCGGGCACATTGCCTTGATCAACCCATAGCCACAGCAAGCGCGTCATCATGAGGATGTTGAGCGCAAACATGGCCAGCCCAAAGCTGTAGAAAAAGACCAGCGGATGAAAATTGCGAATGATATATTTTTCTTTTAAGCGCCAGAAAAACAGCCTCACCAGAAGCGCGCCAATCGTAAAAATCACTTTGCGTACTTTGATGCCTGACTTTTCGCCCACGCCGTAAACCGGCTCCACAGGCACATCCAGCACGCGCATATTCTCCACATTAAGGCGCACCAGCAAATCGTTCGGCTGGCCGTAACGTTTATACATACGCTGCCAGTCAATGGCTTTAAGCGCGCGGGCATTGATCGCAGTGTAGCCAGTTTGCGAATCCGCGACATGCCAATAGCCGGAGGCAATTTTCGTAAGCAGCGACAGCGCTGCATTACCAAAAAAGCGAATTTTCGGAATTTTCTGGTACGCCTCACCGGTCACCAGGCGGTTGCCCTTGGTGTAGTCCGCTAGATTATCCACCACCGGATCAAGCAGTGCAGGCATATCCGCCGGATTCATCTGCGCATCGCCCGCCATGACAACCGCGATATCCATCCCGTGATCGCGGCTATGCATATAGCCGGTGGCAATTGCGCCGCCGACGCCCTGATTCTCTGCGTGCTCAATGAGCACCAAGCGCGGGGAGCCGTAGAGCGGATGCGCCCTTACAGACTCGGACGTGCGATCTTTACTGCAGTCATTGACGATGATGATGGTATCGACAAAATCGGGTGCCGTATCAATCACGCGGGTAATCAGCAGCTCTTCATTATAGGCTGGAACGACAATGCTGATGGTATGGTTGCGGTACATAAAATCTTTCGTTTTTTCGTGAGTATTCTATTAGCACGTCAGCGTGTGTCAGCTAGTGCTTTCTTGATATTCATAGGGTGGGCGAAACAAAATTGCCAGAATGAAGCCGTAAGCCAGCCACCAATTCATCCACACATTAAAGGCAAACAGCCCCACGCACAAATAGCTAGTAGCGCACGCAAGCGCCCAGTTACGCCGCAAACCATCAGGAATCTTGCTGAGTTGTGCAAATAAGTGATAGACGAAAATCAGACCCAGTATTAGGCCAATAATTCCAAGCTCCAGCACCAATTGCAGCGGGCTTAAATGCGGGTAGAGCGGCGCGCCTTCCAGTCGCATCTCGGTTAAGAAACGCTGCGCCATGGGGATTAAATGTGAAGTGCGCATGCCATCGCCCAGCCACCAGCTGCCTTCAAAATTTTGCAGCAAAGAATGCCAGATTAACGTACGGCTTGAGCTATAAGGCCTGAGTTCACGCGCAAAATCTTCACTTGAAACAGGGTAAAAAACCAGGATGCAGACGAACAGTGCGGCAAGCAACGCAAGCGGCGCTGCGTATTTGACGAGTTTAGTAAAATGATGCGGTGATAGAAATAATGCTGAAAGCACCGTAGCAGGTACAACCATGCCAACGAGCGCCGAAGCGCTGTATAAATGGGTAAGCAGTGTGAAAAAAATAACGATGCAACATGCAGCCATGACCGCCGCCCCGTGGCGGTGCAGATAATAAGCTAGCGGCCAGATCAATACGGCCAGTGCGGCCAGTCCACGGTTTAAGCGTGATTCCACGAGCTGGAGGTATGGCTCACCCCATATGTCCGCGAGCCATTTCAGCAGTGTGATGGGGGTAAAAATTTCAAGCGTCAGCACTGCTAGAATCATCAAGAAAGAACCGGTCAGAAGGCGGTGCATCCGATCAGAGAGATCAGGAAGTTTGATCATGCTAAGCGCTGCGAGGCCGCTCAGTGTAATGCCGCATAGTTTGAAAAATCCTTCCAGCGACTCTGAGGCCGATACCGACCACGCGCTACTCAGGCCTGCCCAGAGGATGAGTGCGAGCATGCTCAGGAGTACGGGGCGATGTTGCTGCCAGAACTCGCGCCACATCTGTAGCAGCTTCGCACGCGATGTGCGGATGCAGGCTAGCAGTGCCCACAACGTTAGCAAGGGTGAGAGGGCTTTTGCGGCAACTACAGCGATCAGCGGCAGTGCGGCAATGCTGCTAAATTTCACAGAGTGACTGAGGCGCTTCATCATACGCTAAGACACTCACGAATCAAAGTGCACACACGCGTGACATCGGCCTTAGTCATTGCCGAGCCTGAGGGCAGGCACAGCCCACGTGCGAAAATATCTTCACTGACTTTACCACCAATCATCTGGTAATGCTTGAGTGCGGGTTGTAAATGCATCGGCTTCCATACCGGGCGCGATTCAATGTTGTGCGCTTCTAAAAACTGCCGCAACGCCTCGGGTGATTTTTTAATGATCGCCGGATCCAGTAGCATCACGCTTAGCCAGTGAGTATGGCGGCCATAGGCCATCTCAGGGGCGAAGGATATGCCTTCAATGTCTGCTAGCTCACGCGAATAATGCGCAAAAATTGCACGGCGCGCGGCGACGCGATCTTCAATCACCTCTAGCTGTGCGCATCCAATCGCGGCGACGATATTGCTCATCCGGTAATTATAGCCGTAGGTGGAATGTTCGTAGTGCGGCGCCGGATCGCGCGCTTGCTGCGATAGGAAGCGTGCCTGTTCAATCAGCGCTTCATCATCGCTTGCCAGCATGCCGCCGCCGCTGGAAGTGATGATTTTATTTCCGTTAAACGAAAATGCTGCCGCCGTCGCGCCGCGGCCTGTATGCACGCCTTGATAGCGGGCACCGACGGATTCTGCCGCATCGATTATGAGCGGTAGATCAAAGCGATCACAGACTTTTTTCAGCGCCTCTATATCGCAGGACTGACCATATAAATCGGTAGGTAAAACGGCTTTGGGACGGATGTTTTTTCGCGTTAAGTCAGTCAAGGTTTCTTCCAGTAAATCCGCATCCATGCACCAACTTTCAGGGTGGGCATCGATGAAAATCGGGGTGGCGTGCTGGTATAAAATGGGCGCGATACTGCCAATAAATGTGAGGCTGGATGCAATCACCACGTCACCTGAGGTAACACCCAAAAGCCTCAGCGCTAAATGGATGGCGGCAGTGCCGCTGGTGAGCGCGACCGCGTGAGAGAAGCCGGTATAAGCGCAGAAATCAGCCTCAAATTTGGCGATCATCGGCCCGGTAGGCGCCACATAGTTACTCGCAAACGCTTCTTCAATATAGCGCAGTTCGTTTCCGCTCATATGCGGCGGCGATAGAAATAGGCGTGGCGGTGTGTTCGTCATACGCTGTGTTTCCTGCATTCATCGAGTCTGGGCATGCTCACGTGGCCTTGCGCCGTGATGCCACGCGGAAATAAAACCGCGCGGATGGTTTCAAGCGCAATGCGCAGATCCAGTGCGAGTGAGCCATGGGTCACGTAGTGAATATCGAGTGCGAGGCGATCATCCCAGCTTAGCGCGTTGCGGCCACGCACTTGCGCCAATCCGGTAATGCCCGGACGTACGCGGTGGCGCGCACGTTCTGCTGGCGTGTAATAGCGTAAATATTCTGGCAGAAGCGGGCGCGGGCCAATAAACGACATATCGCCGCGTAGAATATTGATAAGCTGCGGCAGCTCATCCAGACTGCTCTGCCGTAGAAAATTGCCTGCACGGGTCATGCGTTCAGCGTCGGCGCTGCTGCCTTGTTTCATCGTGCGAAATTTGATGAGCGTAAAGGGTTGCTCGTTAAGGCCGATACGGGTTTGGGTAAAGAAAATCGGCGCGCCAAGAAAAATACGCACGATGAGCGCGCTTAGCAGCATCACAGGTGCGCACAGCAGCAAAAGCACTACGGCTGCGGTGAGATCGATGAAACGTTTGATTGTCAGTGCCATGTTTTTTGAGTACGAGGAATCAACGAAGGCTTTTTATGGTAAAAACCACGCAAGTGCAACGAGAGGTTCAGCCCGTGATCATCATTGGCGGTGGCGGCCATACCCGCGTGCTGATCGACGTGATGCAGAGTTTGCAGCTTGCAATCGATGGTATTGTCACCCGCGATGAAACGCTGCTTGGCTCACGCGTGATGGGGGTGAATGTCCGCTGCTTAGAGAAAGATTTTGACGCGCCCTCCACGGAGATCCTGATGGTCAATGGCGTCGGAAATAAAGCGAGTAGAGGAGATAGCGGGCTTGATGTGCGTGCCGCAGTGACGCAGCGTTACCTGGCGAAAGGGTTTCGTTTTGCAAGCATCCTCAGTCCGCATGCGATTATCAGCCCACATGCGATTCTCGCGCAGGGGGTGCAGATTTTGCACCGCGCGTTGGTGCAAGCCGGTGCGCATATCGGCGAGGGTGCGATTATCAATAGTGCTGCCGTTATTGAGCATGATGTGAGCATAGGTGCCAACGTGCATGTGGCACCCGCAGCCGTTATTTGCGGCGGTGCGCGCATTGGCACTCACAGCCATATTGGGGCTAATGCCACCATACTTCAGGGGGTGAGCATTGGCGAGCGCTGCGTGATCGCGGCTGGAAGCGTGGTGCGTGCAGACCTTGGTGATGGCATCACCCATTTAGGCTAAGGCGTAAGTTCGATCGAGCAATAAACTCTTTACGCCGCTTTGCTCTGCGAGGTGATCTGCGCCAGCGCATGCACAATACGCTCCTGATCTTCGTGAGAAAGATAAGGATGCATCGGCAGACTCATCACCTCGTTTGCGGCTGTTTCGGCGTGCTTTAAGCTACCACTCACGCGGCAGAGATTCTTATAGGCCGGCTGCTCATGCATACATAACGGATAATGTACGGTGGTTGGAATACCGCGCTCGCTCAGTGCGGCCATCACGCGCTCGCGGGCGCTGATACGCACGGTAAACTGCGCCCATACACAACTATTTTGTGGCAGTACGTGAATGACACCGACCCCCGGCACTTCGCGAAGTAGCTGTAGATAACGATCACCCAGCGCGATACGCTGGTTAATTTCCCAGGCAAACTGGGTGAGTTTAGCCAGCACCACGGCACATTGCAGCGTGTCCATGCGTCCGCCCACGCCGATGCGTGTGTGCACATAGCGCTTTTCTTGGCCGTGTACGCGAATCTCGCGCATGGCTTTAGCGAGCGCGTCGTCGCTCGTGAAAATGGCACCGCCATCGCCATAGCAGCCGAGTGGTTTACTGGGGAAAAAACTGGTGCAGCCAATGGTCGACAGCGCGCAGGATTTCTTAGCATTTTGCGTAGCGCCGAAGCTTTGCGCGGCGTCTTCAATCACCGGAATATGGCCGTGGGCGGCAGCGATTTCGTTGATTGCTGTCATGTCCGCACACTGACCATACAGTGACACAGGAATGATCGCCTTGGTGCGCGGGCTAATGGCGGCGGCGAGGGCGCTTGCATCCATGTTGCAGGTGGCAGGATCAATATCGATCAGTACCGGCGCTGCGCCGCACAGCGTAATCACTTCCACCGTTGCGGCAAAAGTAAAGGGTGTGGTAATCACTTCATCGCCGCAGCCGATATTCAGCGCCAGCAGCGCGATGTAAAGTGCCTCCGTACCAGAGGCAACGGTAATGCAGTGTTTTGCGCCACTGAAGGCTTCCAGCTTTTCTTCCAGCTCGCGGACTTCTGGCCCCATAATATATTGGCCGTGATCCAGCACTGCCTGCATGCGGCCATTGATTTCCTCGCGCAGCGCGGCGTACTGCGATTTCAAATCAATAAAGGGAAGGGATGTACTCATCGTGCCTCGCAAAGCGCGTCGCTGATACGGTAGGAGGTTCCACATTCGCAGCGCACGTCACCGCGGCCACGCAGCTGGATGCCGCAGGCGCACATCCAGCCTTTGCGGGCGGCGGGAACACCCGCCATCAAGGCATAGTCTGGCACGTCTTTGGTGATCACCGCACCTGCGGCAACAAACGCATGCGCGCCGATGGTCACGCCGCACACAATCGTACAGTTGGCTCCCAGTGTGGCGCCGCGTTTCACGAGCGTTGGGCGGTATTCATGCTTGCGCACAATCGCCGCGCGCGGATTGTAAACATTCGTGAACACCATGTGTGGGCCGCAGAAAACATCGTCTTCCAGCGTTACTGCATCATACACCGAGACGCCATTTTGAATTTTGACGCGGTTGCCGATGGTCACATCGTTTCCGATAAACACATTCTGACCCAGCGAACATTCACTGCCGATCGTCGCACCGCCGCACACATGCACCCAGTGCCAGATACGCGTGGCTTCGCCGATTTTTGCCCCCTCATCAATGATTGCGCTGGGATGAATCTGCATGGCCTAATAATCCAGCGGTAGAGCGATGCGTTTGCCATCGCGCGCGGAGAGATACGCGGCGATCAGAATCTCCAGCGACTTGAGACCCTCGCGGCCATCAGTTTCCGCATCTGCCTCGCCGCACAAGGTGTGGATGACATTATCGTAATAGAGTGGGTGACCAAATCCGTACACGGAGGTGGTCTGGTAATTCGCATTTTTAATGTCGGCATCCTCAGGAAGCGTTTCTGCAAATTCCCAGTGCTGAATTTCGTTCACGGCCACGCCACCAATGCGCACGGTGCCTTTTTCTCCAATCACCGTGATGCTGCCTTCCAGATTTTTCGGGTAGGTGAGCATGGTGACGTTCATCGAGCCCAGCGCGCCTGAGCGCCATTTGATATTCATGACTGCGGTATCTTCCACCTCGATATTGCGCGCAAGCGTGGCAGTGTAGGCCTGCAGGCTTTCGACGGGTCCGATAATCCAGTCGAGTAAATCAATGTAGTGGCTGGCCTGATTCATCAGCGCGCCGCCATCAAACTCCCAGGTGCCGCGCCAAGCAGCGCTGTCGTAATATTCCTGCGGACGCGTCCAGAATACGTTCATATTCACCATGTAAATACGGCCAAAACGCTCCGCATCGACGGCTTTTTTCAGTAGCTGCAATGTCGCGTTGCGGCGGTTTTGTTTCACCACAAACAAGCGCACGCCGGCTTCATCGCAGGCGCGTACCATGCGCAGCCCATCATGCCAGCGTGTTGCCATGGGCTTTTCGGTAATCACGTGGCGGCCAGAAGCAGCAACTTCAATCGCCTGCGCGGGGTGAAGCCCGCTGGGCGTGGTTAGAATCACCGCATCGGCATCCGTTTCTTTGAGCATCTGCGTCAGTGAGGTGTAGGCTTTGGCGCCGGTTTCTTTTTGGGCTTTCGCAAGCGCTTCTGGGTCATTATCGCAAATGCTGACAATATCTGCGCGGTTACCATGTTGCTTGAGTGCCGTGAAGTGATTCTGCGCGATACGGCCGCAGCCCACCAATGCAAAGCGTAGTTTACGGTCAGTAATGGCAGGGGGGAAAGAATGCATAATCAGTGCCTAAGCCTTTATAATGTGAGCAGCCGGTTGTGCAAAGCGGCCTCGTGTGTCGATAATGAGCTTCGCGTGCGCGCGGATCACCTCGTAGTCAAAGCCGTCATGATCGGTGGCAAGCAGAACCGCATCTGCGCGGCTTAAGCTTTCCGCATTCAATGGGGTGCTTTTAAGATCGAACACGTGCTCGCGCATTTTAGGAAACACCGGAATATGCGGATCGCAGTAGGAAATGGTCGCGCCCAAATCGCGCAGTTTTTCCATCAGCATCACCGAGGGTGATTCGCGCATATCATCGACATTCTTTTTATACGCGATGCCGAGCACTAAAATATGACTGCCATTCACCGATTTCTGGCGCGCATTGAGCGCGTTGACGAGCTTACCCATCACGTAATCGGGCATCGCGGAATTGACCTCACCCGCCAGCTCGATAAAGCGGGTATGCACGCCGAATTCACGTGCTTTCCATGTCAGGTAAAACGGATCAATCGGAATACAGTGGCCGCCCAGCCCGGGCCCCGGATAATACGGCACAAAGCCAAACGGCTTGGTGGCCGCCGCACGGATGACCTCGTGAATATCGATGCCCATTTTATCCGCGACGATTTTCATCTCGTTCACCAGCCCGATATTGACCGCGCGGTGAATATTCTCCAGCAGTTTGGTAAGCTCTGCCGCGCGGGTAGAGCTGACTGGCACTACGCGATCAATCACGCTGCCGTAAAGTGCCAGCCCCACTTCCAGACATGCAGGCGTGGTGCCGCCACACACTTTCGGAATGGTGCGGGTGGTGAAATTCGGATTGCCGGGGTCTTCGCGCTCTGGCGAGAAAACGAGGAACATGTCCTGCCCCACGTCATAGCCGCGCGCGCGGATGCGCGGCAGCAGTTCTTCTTCCGTTGTGCCGGGATAGGTGGTGCTTTCCAGCGAAATAATCTGGCCTTTTTTCAGATGCGGCAGCAGCGCTTCGGTCGTGCTGATCACAAAGCTTAAATCCGGTTCGCGGGTTTTATTCAGCGGGGTGGGGACGCACAAAATCAGCGCGTCGACTTCGGCTGCACGGCTAAAGTCGCTGGTGGCTTCAAAATTCGTGCGCGCGCTTAAAATATTCTCGGCGTGAATATGTTTGATGTAGCTTTCGCCTGCGTTCAGCATACGCACTTTGGCCTCATCAATATCAAACCCAACGACGCGGTAGCCCACTTCGACATAGCGAAGCATAAGCGGCAGGCCAACATACCCAAGGCCGACAATGCCAATGGTGGCGGATTTGCTGGTAAGCTTTTCAATCAGTGCCTGTTTCATCGTATTTTTTCTTCTCTTGTTGTGCGGATGTAGGCCTTTAGCATCCCTCGCTTTCAGGGGCTAGCGATAATCATGCAAAACAGCATGCGTGGCCGCAAGAACATCATTAAGCTCTTGTTTTGAAATGGTAAGTGGCGGCATGATGTAGAGCGTATTTCCAAACGGCCTCAGCCATATGCCACGCGCGACGAACTGCTCGCGCATTGCAAAAATCTCTTCCCAACTGGCGCGCATCTCCAACACACCAAGGGCTCCTTTGATGCGCACATCGTCCACGCGGGGATGGCGGCGCAGATCGATCAGGCCGCTGCGAAGTGCGTCTTCGATAGCCTCCACCTGATCCAGGCGAGGCTCGCGCGCAAACGCTTCGATACTGGCGAGCGCTGCCGCGCAGGCAAGCGGATTTGCCATAAATGTTGGCCCGTGCATCAGCGCTTTTTCTAGTGAATCATCTAAAAACGCATTAAAAATCTTTGCGGTCGCAAGCGTTGCCGCCATCGCGACATGCCCGCCGGTGAGGGCTTTGCCGACACACATTATATCTGGGGTGATGGCGGCTTCTTCGCAGGCGAACATGGTTCCCAAACGGCCAAAGCCGGTCGCGATTTCATCGACAATGAGCAAAATGCCATGCTGATCACAGAGGCGGCAAATTTCCGATAAAATATCGGCGGAGTAAAAAATAAACCCGCCCGCACACTGCACCATGGGCTCGATAATCAGCGCGGCGATTTGCGGCGCGATGGCACTGAGTGTGTCAGAGAATTCAGCGAAGCTATATTCATCCTGCGGCAGATCGAGCACGTAATGTTTTAGAGTTAAGCTATCGTAGGCAGCATTAAACCCACTGCGGCCGGAAACCGACATCGCGCCCACGGTATCGCCGTGATAGCCATGCCTAAAACAGACGAATTTATTACGTTTTGCCTGCCCCTGATTGCGCCAGTATTGCAGCGCCATTTTCAGTGCCACTTCCACCGCCACCGATCCGGATTCGGCGAAAAACACCCGCTCAAGTCCGCGCGGCGCGATGCGTGTCAGCGCGCTTGCTAGCCGGTAAGCGCCTTCATGCGCAAGACCGGCGAACATGACGTGACTTAAACATTCGGCTTGTTTGGTGATGGCCTCAACAATCGGCGCGTATTGGTAGCCGTGACACATGCTCCACCACGAGGCGATACCGTCAATCAGCGTGCGGCCATCTGCTAAATGCAGTGTGCAGCCTTTCGCCCCCACGACCGGCAGCGGGATGCGGCCATGTTGCATCTGCGTGTAGGGCAGCCAGATGTGATCGTAGCCTTCCATCAGCCACTCAGGCGAAGATTGCGCAGGCGTGCGTGTCACTAGCTTACGCAGCTTCCTGCTTCGCCGGGCTACTTACAGAGGCCATCACCTGCATGCCAAGGCGCGCCAGCAGCGCGCGGTCTTTTTCAGTCTGCGGGTTGCTGGTGGTCAGTAGCGTATCGCCGTAAAAAATCGAGTTAGCGCCAGCAAAGAAGCACCAGGCCTGCATTTCATCGCTCATGGCTTCGCGCCCTGCCGAGAGGCGCACGAAGCTTCTTGGCATCATGATACGCGCCACCGCAATGGTGCGCACGAAATCAAGCGCATCGATCTGGCGCGCGTTTTGCAGCGGTGTTCCGGCAATGGGAACCAGCATATTGATCGGCACGCTTTCGGGGTGCGCGGGCAAATTCGCCAGGGTGATGAGCATATCGGCACGGTCATCCACTGTTTCACCCAGTCCCATAATACCGCCGGCGCACACGTTCATCCCTGCATCGCGCACATGCGCTAGCGTATCGAGCCGGTCCTGATAAGTGCGGGTGGTGATGATTTCACCGTAAAAACGCTCTGATGTATCGAGGTTGTGATTGTAATAATCCAACCCCGCCTGTTTCAGGCGCTGCGCCTGATCCGGCGTTAACATGCCCAGTGTTGCGCAGGTTTCCAGCCCCAGCGCCTTCACCTCGCTGATCATATCGGTGAGGGCTTGCATGTCGCGCTCTTTGGGCGAGCGCCACGCAGCGCCCATGCAAAAACGCGTAGCACCTGCCTCTTTCGCGGCGCGCGCCTGGGCGAGCACGGCGTCGCTATCCATCAGTTTCGATGCTTTTACCGGCGTCTTGAAATGCGCGCTCTGCGAGCAATAGCCGCAATCTTCCGCGCAGCCCCCCGTTTTAATCGAGCACAACGTCGAGGCCTGCACCTCGTGCGGATTGAAATACATGCGGTGCACGCGCTGCGCTTCGAACATTAAATCGTGAAAATTCATCGCAAACAGGGCGAGCACATCACTTTTTTGCCAATCATGGCGGATGAGTGGTTGCATGGTGATAGCCTCATTCGTTAAGTGTAAGCGGCGCTTTTAGCCCACAATAGAGGAAAATGCCAGCACTGAACGCAGTTTTAGAAGATCGCCTCATCGCCAGAGATTCTGCGCGCCTGCGCCGCCTTACATCCGCGGATGCACTGGCAGAAGGCATGCTGCACACTGCGCAGGGGCGGCTTCATCATTTTTGCGGGAATGATTATCTGGGCTTAGCGCATGATGCGCGCGTGGTGAGTGCGGCCCGTGAGGCGATGCTTCAGGGCACGGGGGCGGGAGCCTCACGGCTGGTCACGGGGAATCACAGCGGTTACGACCCCTTAGAGCGCGCGCTGGCAGCGCATAGTGGCCATGAAGCGGCATTGGTTTTTTCCAGCGGGTTTGCAGCGATTACCGGCACCATCAGCGCGCTGATGGGTAAAGGCGATCTGATTCTTGCCGATAGGCTTGCCCATGCCTGTATGCTTGACGGCGCGAAACTCTCCGGCGCGAAATTACTACGATTTCATCATAACGATCGGACCCATCTGGAGGCCTTGTTAGCGCAGCATCGCGCGCAGTATCAACACACACTGATTATTACTGAGCATATATTCAGTATGGATGGGGATAAAGCGCCGTTGGATGATCTGGTATCGATCAAAAATAAATACGATGCATGGCTCATGGTGGATGATGCGCATGGTATTGGTATTGTAAATTATCCACATAAATCATCGGTGGATATTTGGTGTGGTACCTTGTCTAAGGCGCTGGCCAGTGTGGGGGGCTATGTGTGCGCAAGTGCACTGCTCAAATCCTACCTTGTCAATCACGCGCGAAGTCTGATTTATTCCACCGCGCTACCGCCCTCTGCCCTTGCGGCGGCGCAGGCGGCGATTGCGATCATGGTGCAAGAAAGCTGGCGAGGGGAGCGGGCGCTTGCACATGCGCGGCGCGTGACGCAGGCGCTTAGCTTGCCGCATGCAGACTCAGCGATTGTGCCGGTGGTGATCGGCAACGATGACGATGCGCTGCGCATGAGTGAGCGGCTTAAGCACGCAGGCTACGCCATCAGCGCGATTCGTCCGCCCACCGTGCCCGAAGGCACTGCCAGACTGCGCTTGAGCTTTAGCGCCGCGCATAGCGATGCGCAGGTGGACGGGCTCATTACGGCGTTATCTCGCGAGCTTGGTCGATGAGCGCGGTACTTACGTTAAGCGGCTGGACGCAGCCGAGTGACGCGATCGCCAGCCTCTTGCCCGTGGCCGCAGAAGCATTTGATTACAGCGTGCATGCGCCGGTGGAAGATGCGCTTGCCGCGCTTGGCAACTACCGCGACGTGCCGCACGTGATCGGTTGGTCGATGGGCGCGCAACTTGCGATGCTGGCGGTAATGCACGGAGTGCTGAAACCCAAAAAACTCACCCTCATCGCGCCACCGGTGCAGTTTGTGCAATCTGAACATTTTAAGCATGCGATGGAAGAGGAAATTTTTCGCCTGTTTCATGATCAATATGTCAGCGACACCGAACGTTTAAGCAGTCGTTTTCATGGCCTGATTGCCAAAAATGATGCGCGCAGAAAACAGGTGATGGCGATGCTGGCGCATCATCCGCACCTGCACGAGATTACGCGCTGGCAGCCTTGGCTTGCGCATTTGGGGCGCAGCAGTCTGATGCATGCCGCGTTTGAAAGACTGCCCGATACGCAGATTATTCATGGCACGCGCGATGCGATTGTGCCGGTGGAGCAATCGGCTTACATCACGCAGCGCGCACATCACATCAAACGCTATCTCTGGCAAGATGCGGCGCACGCACCGCACCTGCACGATCACGAGCGGTTTGTAGCGCAGATCATGCGCCATCATGAAGGGCTGGCATGAATAAAGACCTACAGCAAATTGCGCAGCATTTCTCGCGCGCTGCTTCCAGCTACGATGCGCAGGCCGATTTGCAGCGGCGTATTTTGCGTGCGGGCACGGCGCTCATCATACCGCATCTTACGCCCACCGCGCACCTGCTCGATGCCGGGTGCGGCACTGGTGCCTTCGCCCGTGCACTGGAATCCAAGACCAAGACCATGCGCCTCATCGGGATGGATCTTGCAGCAGGTATGTGCGCCGCCTCAACGCCTTGCTACCGCGCGGTGGCACAGGCGGATCTGGCGCAGATGCCCTTTGCAAATGCTTCGTTCGATGGGGTCATCTGTAACCTCGCCATGCAGTGGGTGCACGAGATGCCGCGCGCGATGTCGCAGCTTTATGCCGTGCTACGTCCGGGTGGGGTGATGATGCTGAGCGCGTTTGTTACCGGCACCCTCGCCGAACTTGACGCCGCCGCACGCGCCGAAGGGGTAAGCAGCGTGATTACCATGCGCAGCGCCGAGGAATATGCCGAAGCTTGCCGCCAGGCAGGATTTCACATGCTGGGTAGTGAGACTGTACGCGAGACCCACTATTTTGAGCGTGCGCTGGATGTTGCCAAACATCTGCGCGCGCTGGGGGCAAGCAAGCCTTCGTCCTCTTCAGGAATGATGGGCAAAGATAGATTCACGCGTATGCTCTCGCGTTACGATGCCATGCACCGCCCAGATTGCGGCATACCTGCAAGCTGGCACGCGGTTATTTTTATGCTACAAAAGCCGCTATGAGTCTCCTTGCGGTCACATCCTGCGGTACGGATATTGGTAAAACCTTTATCAGCTGTGCGCTGCTGCACGAAATGCGCGCACGCGGGCGCCGCGTTGCCGCACTCAAGCCGGTGATTTCCGGTATGCAGGGTGTCGCGCTGGAAGCTACCGATAGCGGCAGGCTGCTCGCAGCGCTTGGTGAGCATAGCACGCAGGATAATGTGGCGCGCATTTCGCCCTGGCAATTTGCAGCGCCCCTCACGCCGTCGATGGCAGCGCGTTTGGAAGGAAAAATCATTACGCCTGCAGACATTATCCGCTGGGTGAAAGACCACGATGCGCCAGATACACTGACCCTCGTGGAGGGCGCTGGCGGTGTCATGGCGCCGCTGAGTGATGAGACGACGATGCGCGATTTTTTTGCTGAACTTTCCGCGCCGATTATTTTAGTGGTTGGTTGCTATTTAGGATCGATCAGCCACGCGCTTACTGCCTATCACGCGCTGTTGCCTCAGCATGTGCTGGCGATGGTGGTGAGCGATGCTAAAAACGATCAGGGGGTTGGCTTGAAGGCGACGTGCGATGAGCTCAGGCGTTTTGTGCCTGCATCGCTGCCGGTCCTGCCGATTCCTCATCATCCCCATCAACCTGATGTGCGCGCACTTGCAGACCTTGTGGAGACCGTATGTTACTAGAAAAACTTGAGCAACTCGTACAGTTTAAGCGCCGTAAAAAACCACCATCACCCTACGCGGACTATAACACGCGCATGATCGCATCGGTGATAGATGTGATGTGCTTGCTGATGCTGTTTCAGCTTTTTGCACCAGAGCTTTTACTACGCCGCGATCCGGGATCGGTGCTGTTTTGTATTCTGAGCTTTGCGCTGCTCATGACGCTGATCCAAGATACGCTGCGCACAACGCCCGGTAAGTGGCTGATGGGGATCAAGCTTGTGCGCCGTGATGAGGTGAGTGAGGTGGGCTTTCTGCGCTTGCTTTTGCGTTACGTGCTTTGCCTCTTTTCCTGCGCCGCTGCCTTGCTTGGGCTTTTATGGATTATGGTCGATAAAAAACGCCGCGCCTGGCACGATATTGCAAGTGGCACCGTGGTACTGAATATGCGCCCGGAAGGGTGGTATTTTGATAAGTTAAAGCAAGGCTGGCAGTGGCTGCGCGGTAAATGCTCACCGCCCGCGACGCATGAGGCGGTTGCCCAGCCACCCGCCGATGAGGGAAATGAGCGCCGCGAAGATACCGTATAGCCACGGCCTGTGGCGCGAATAATCGTAGAGTACATAATCCAGACCGGTTTTTACGGCTTTCAGCGGCATGGTTTGCGCCGCGATAATACGGCCATCCTGCACTAAAAATACTTCCACCAGATAGGTTCCGCGCGGCATGTTGCCGGGAAAACTCAGACTGGCGCGAAACAAGGTTTCACCAAAATACTCAATCTTAGATGGCGTTTCGCTTAGCCACTGCTTGTCGCGTAGTTTTTGTAAAAACGCCTCGCGCATGCGCTCCTCGCCAGCATTGGCGTGCGCCAGTGGCGGCAGCGGGTAGGTCATCTGCAAGCGCTGCTGCGAGGGTTGCGGTAAAATCTCATCAAGAGGCGCGGTGCTGGCGATGCGGTAATAAATCGGCACTTTTTTATAGCGCGTGCGTTCCACCTGCATCCACATGCCGGCGATTTTGTCTTTACGGCTAAGCGCCACATCCACTTTCGGGCCGGTAATCACCGCGATCATCTCGCCGGGGGCGTTGCGCGCACCGTAAAGTAGAAGTTCTGCGCCGCTGAACTGGGCGTGAATATCAATCCGGCGATGAGAAATATCGGCCACCATGGGCTTGGCGTAAAGGCGCAGCTCTTCCTCTAGCGTACTCGCGCTGACTGTTGCTGCACTTGCTGTTGCAACGAACGCGATCAGCCATGCGAGGGTTACTTTTTTCATCAGCGCAAGATCTCAAGCATGAAGATATCCAGTGGCGTGACAAACAAGCCATAAGCCAGTCTGAGGGCGATGATCATGAGAAGCCCACCTAAAATAAATCGCAGCACGTGATGCGGTAGCTGGCTACTTAGGCGCACACCAAGCTGCGAGCCAATCACCGAGCCGATGACCAACAATGCCGCCAGCATCATATCCACCGTGTGGGTGGTGACGGCGTGCAGCAACGTCACAATGATCGTCGTGCCCATCATGTGATAGAGCGTGGTGCCCACGGTAAGATGGCGGGGCATATGCAGCAAATAGCTCAGCGCGGGGATGAGAATAAACCCACCGCCAATACCCATTAACGCCACCAAAAAACCCGTCAGCGCACCGATGAGAATGGGCAATAATACGCTATGGGTGACATCGGATTTGGGAAAATGTCGCTTCAGCGGCAGTCTCTCTGCCCACTGGATCACCACATGTTCGGTCGCACTGTGGGGGTGATATTTGCTTCGCCAGCCCTCACGAATCATCAGCCAGGCAACCAGTAGTAGAAACGAAACATACAGCAGGGTAATCATCACATCTGCCTGGCCGATGCGCTTGAGCGTCCAGAAAAAAGCGATGCCCGCGAGTGCGCCGATCAGGCCGCCAAACACCAGCACATTCCCCATGCGCATATCGACGTGCTGATTTTTACGGTGCGATAAAAACCCAGAAAACGAGGAGGCGATAATTTGATTGGCCGAAGTCGCCACCGCCACCGGTGCCGGTACGCCGTAAAAAATCAGCATGGGGGTGAGCAAAAATCCGCCGCCGATGCCGAATAATCCTGCTAAAATGCCAGTGAGTCCTCCCAGCAGCACAATGATCGGCCAGTGCACCGAAAGCTCAGCAATGGGCAGATAGAGCATCATACGCGCGGGGCTTTCGCTAGCACGCTAGCGTACCAGATAGGGAGAGAAATACTGGCTCAGCCGCGTTTTTGCTTCGCTGTCAAATTGCTGCATCATGTCGGTGAGCATTTGATGAAAAAAGCGCTCGCGTTCGACGACGGTGGCTTTTTCATTGATGCTGCGCGCGCGGATGACCGAGACATTGCCTTCGGCATCCGATACGGCGCGCTCACCGCTATAAAGCCTTAAGGTGACGTTGATGCGCGCATCGTAGCGTTCGGCCTGGTCATCGGTGAAAAATCCGCGCATGCCTTCGGTTTTAGGCAGTTTCTTTTCGATCACCGAGGCATCATCGACCACAATTTCCAGAATGCCTTTACTGCCAGCAGCTCTCAGGCGTTGCTCGCTCCAGCGTTTGATGGCGGCAATCGGCGGGGTAGGGAATAAATGCTCCACATGCGGTGCTTGCAGGGGTGAGCGGTAATTCTCCACCACACGAATTTCACTGGCGTTTACGGCAATGGGGGGCGAGGAGGAAAAATCGATCAGCGGGAGTGCGGTAGGTGCCGGCGCTTGCTGGCATGCAGTCAGCAGTGCAGCAAGGCTCAGCAGCAATGAAAACCGTGGCATAGATACTCCTATTAATAATGTCATTCTGAGGCATCGCCGAAGAATCTCTCTGCGTATGGATGAGATCCTTCACTACGTTCAGGATGACAACTACTATAGAACGATCTCAAGCCGATGCAAGCCAGGGAAAAGGGGCGGGTGGTTTCGCATCCGGCGCTCTGATATAAAGCGGTGCCGTCTGGTGAATATCCACTTCGGGAAGTACGTGGGCGCAGGCGCACAAATCCGCGGCACTCGGGTGCGCTAAGAAATGATGCACACCTTCGACATTGCCGGTGGTGTGCTCGGCACTTTCTTTCAGCGCATCCAAAGGCCGCAGGGTGATTTCCGATAGCGCACGTGGCAGTCCGTCTGACGCGCAAAAACGCTGGCTATAGGCTTCGCCTTTGCCCGCATGCATCCAGATTTCGCATGCCGAGTGGGCAGAACAATCCGCAAAAAAGCGCAGCGCGAAGGCCGCAAGCGTTGTCGTGCATTTTACGCGCACGCTTCGTGCCAGCGCGAAGCCCTGGGCGGCAACAAGGCTAATGCGAATGCCAGTAAAACTGCCGGGGCCATTGGTTGTGACGATGGTGTCTACGTCATGCATGCTAAGGCCCGCATTGTTCAGCACATCACGAATGGTGGGTACCAGCAGCGCCGCATGGGTGCCCGCCGCCAGCGTGTGCTGAACGCTACCGCCCTTATAAAGCAGTGCGACTGAGCCTTGCTGGCAGCTCGTATCAAACGCCAGCACGGTTTCAGACTGTAGATTTTTCTGGTGATTTTCCATGCGCTGCACTATGACGCCCTCACGCAAAAACGCAATGGTTTCAACTAGACGGAGGATCTGATGCACGCACTTGCCACTGCTTCCTGCGCCCCTTGCCGTGGTGCAGAGGCGAAACTATCCGAAGCTGAGCTTACCTCAGCACTGGCGGATTTGCCTGCGTGGACGCGCGTAGGTGATGTGATTTCGCGCCAGTTTCGCTTCAAAAATTTCCTTGAAGCGCTCGCCTTCACCAACCGTTTGGGCGCACTGGCAGAGGCTGAAGGTCACCATCCGGATTTAACTCTCGGCTGGGGGTATGTGGGGGTAAGCTATACCACGCATGATGCCGGTGGGCTTAGCCGTAATGATCTGATCATGGCAGCGAAAACGGACGCGCTGTAGTTCACGTTCATGGCTAAAAAACTCTACATTAAAACCTACGGCTGCCAGATGAATGCCTATGATTCTGACCGCATGGCCGATGTGCTGGCCGCTGGCGGTTACGAGCCGTGCAGTAATGTAGAAGACGCCGATATGGTGATTGTGAATACCTGCCATATCCGCGAGAAAGCCAGCGAAAAACTCTACTCTGATTTGGGGCGTCTGCGCTTAGAAAAAGACGCCAAAGCCCGTGCCGGCAGGCGCATGCTGATTGGCGTGGCCGGCTGCGTTGCGCAGGCCGACGGCGAAGAAATCCTTGCTCGCGCACCGTATGTGGATGTGGTGGTGGGACCGCAAAGCTATCATCAGCTACCAGAGCTTGTGGCGGATGTGATTGCCACGGCAAAACCGCAAATTGCGCTGGAGTTTGAAGAGCAGGCGAAGTTCGATTTACTGCCGGAATCCACGCTGCGTAGCGACATGGCCGCGTTCGTCTCGGTGCAGGAAGGCTGCGATAAATTCTGCACATTTTGTGTCGTGCCTTACACGCGTGGCGCCGAATATTCGCGCAGCGTCACCACCGTACTGGATGAAGTAAAGCGGCTTGCTGATCGCGGCGCAGTTGAAATTTCGCTACTTGGGCAAAACGTCAATGCCTATCATGGTATCGCACCAGATGGCAGCGAGTGGGGGCTGGCGAAATTGATAGAAGCGGTGGCGAACATTCACGGCATCCAGCGCATTCGCTACACGACCTCGCACCCCATGGATATGCAGGATGATTTAATAGCCGCGCACGGCGAAATTGACGCGTTGATGCCGTTTTTACATCTGCCAATTCAGTCAGGGTCTGATGCGATATTGAAGGCCATGAACCGCAAACATACGGCAAGCCATTATCTTAACATCGTCGAAAAACTTCGTAAGGTTCGCCCAGATATTGCCCTGTCGTCCGATTTTATTGTCGGCTTTCCCGGTGAAAGCGATGCGGATTTTGAGGCCACCCTGTCGCTTGTGGAAACGGTGGAATTTGCGCAGGCCTATTCGTTCAAATACAGCATTCGCCCCGGCACACCGGCGGGAGACTACGCCGCGCAGATAGATGAGGCGGTGAAAGAAGAGCGCCTCGCGCGGCTGCAAGATGTGATCGGCACGCAGCAGCAGCGCTTCAACCGCCGCATGGTCGGCACGGTGCAGCAGGTGCTGCTTGATAAAGAAGGCAAGCGCAAAGGCCAGTGCAAGGGGCGTTCGCCCTATATGCAATCGGTGTTTGTAGAAAATGCGGTGCATTACCGTAACAGCCTGGTTGACGTGAAGATAGTGGCTGCCTACGCTAACTCGTTGCTCGGCGAAATTGTATCAGCCGACACGCAAGGGGAGAACGCAGCACATGGCCAAGCCCGACAAAAAATCCACGCGTGATACGCAGTCCGTCAATATCTTCTTCGAAAAAAATAGCTACTTACCTGCGCTTTATGGCGACGGCGACGCGCATCTGGATCGCATTGAGCAGATGCTGAATGTGTCGCTCGTCTCGCGCGGCAACATGATTACCATCACCGGTCTCAAGCGCGATATTCAGGCCTCGGAGCTGATTTTACAGAAACTCTACAGCAAGCTCGAAGATGGTCACGATATTACGATGGCCGATGTCGATGCCGCCATCCGCATGATTCCGCCGGTGCCGGAAGGCAAAAAGGTCAAACATATTGTCGGTGAGACTGAGGCCGAGTCGGATGTTTACATCCGCACCATGAAAAAAACCATCGTACCCTACACCCATGTGCAGGCCAATTACATGCGTGGCTTGTATGATAATGACTTGCTGTTCGCGCTGGGGCCTGCGGGTACGGGGAAAACCTACATCGCGGTGGCGATGGCGGTGTACCAGTTCATGAACAAAAAAGTGGAGCGGATTATTCTCTCGCGGCCGGCGGTGGAAGCGGGCGAGAAAATCGGCTTTCTACCGGGCGATATTAAAGACAAAATCGATCCGTACATGCGCCCGCTCTATGACGCGCTGTTTGACATGATGCCCGCCGAACGCGCGCAGGAAGCCATTGATAGCGGCGAGATTGAGCTGGCACCGCTCGCCTTCATGCGTGGCCGCACGTTTTCGAATGCCTTCGTGATTTTAGATGAGGCGCAAAACACCACGCGCACGCAGATGAAAATGTTTCTAACCCGCATGGGTGAGGGCGCGCGTATGGTCATTACCGGCGATTTATCGCAGATTGATTTGCCGAAAGATATTAAATCGGGACTCAGCGACTGCATCCCGAAGATTGAGCATATCCCAGGCATTGACGTGGTACGTTTTTCCGATGGCGATGTGGTGCGTCACCCGCTGGCGGCGAAAATCATCCACGCCTATGATGATTGGGAAGCCAAGAAAAAACAATATGCCGAAGACCGCGAAGCCGGTGCAGAGTAACAGAGCATCTACGGCCAACACGCTTCACGTTCTGCGCGACGACGCGCGCTTTCACGGGCAGGTGGCGGGTATTCGGCGCGCCGCCCACGTGGCGCTCGCCAGCCAGCGACTGCGCGGCGTTTCTTTAAGTATCTTACTGGCTGACGATACGACGCTTCAATCGCTGAGCCACGATTTTCGTGGTAAAAATAAACCAACCAACGTGCTTTCGTTTCCAAGCGGAGAGGCCATCATGCGCGGTGCCTATTTGGGCGATATTGCGCTGAGTTTCGATACCATCACTCACGAAGCAGATGCGCAGCATAAGCCGCTTCACCATCACCTCGCGCATCTGGTGATACACGGCGTGCTGCATTTGCTGGGCTATGACCATGAAACGCGCCGCGACGCCAACGTGATGGAAACACTGGAAATCCAGCTTTTAGCAAAGCTTGGTATTGCCAACCCTTACATTGCGCGCTAGCTTTAGATCATGAGTGGCGAGAGGGAATCAAATCTGTCTGCTTACGAAAGGCCGTCTCGGCTTTCAACGGCTGTAAAGTGGGTGCGCAGTCGTATGCAAAGCAAGGGCGAAAGCTCGCTTAAAGAAGTGCTCGAAGACGTGCTCGACGAGCAGGCGACCGAAGCGCTGGCGATTTCGGCGGAAGAAAAAAATCTACTCAAAAATATCATTCACTTTGGCGAACTGACGGTGAGCGATGTCAAAGTCCCACGCACTGAGATTTTGGGCATTGATCTATCGTGCAGCATGGAAGAACTCTACCGGCACGTGGCCACCATCGCCCATACGCGCATTCCCGTATTTGACGGCTCGCTCGATCACATCGAGGGCTTTTTGCATGTCAAAGATTTGATTTTGCACCTTACGCGCCGTGAGACGGTTGATATTCGCAGCGTCATGCGCACCATTCTTTTTGTACCGCCTTCGATGCGCATTGTGGATCTGCTCCTCAAAATGCGGGTTTCCGGCTGCCACATTGCCATTGTCGTCGATGAATATGGCGGCACCGACGGCATGGTGACGATGGAAGATTTGATCGAAGAATTGGTCGGTGAAATTCAGGACGAGCACGACGAAGACGACCGCACCTTGATTGAGTGGCGCGGCGATCATGTGCTGGAGGCGGATGCGAAAGTCAGCATCGAAGAGATTGAGCGCGCGCTTTCGGATCGCCTGACGGAGGGTGATATTCAAGACATCCCATTTGATACGCTGGGCGGGCTGGTGTTCGAGCATTTAGGCCGTGTTCCCGTGCGCGGCGAAGTGGTGATGGTGAAACATTTCAAGCTCGAAATTTTAGTGGCCGACCCACGGCGTATTCACCGCATCCGCATCACGCGGATGCCGCACGCAGCGTAACATGGAGCGGGCACGCCATATGCTACGCTTTCGTGGCGTGCAGTTTGCTTTCGGGGCGCTGCTGGCACTTGGTTTTGCACCCTATCACTACCTGCCCGCCACCATAATTTCCCTGCTGGTGTTCTACCACGCGCAAGCCAGCGCGCCGACATTTCGTGCGGCACTTGTTGCGGCGTTTTGGTACGGCTACGGATTTTCCATCGCCGCACATTACTGGATTGCCTATTCCCTGCTGGTCGATGCGGCGCAATTTGGCTGGCTGGTGCCGTTTTGTGTACTTGGTCTTTCCGCCGCGATGGCGATGTGGTGGGTAGCGCTGGCGCTGGTATATACGCTGCTCAAGCCCCTTGGAAAACGCGCGCATGCTCTCTCGTTTGTGGTGGTGGTGGTGGTCATCGAATACGGTAAATCGTTTGGCATGTTTGGATTTCCGTGGAATCTTCTGGGCTACACGCTGACTGACATGTTGCCCATCGCGCAGCTGGCGAGCATTGGCGGCATCTATCTGCTGAGTGCGCTGCTCGCGATGATCGTGGTCGCGCTCTATCATCTGCGCAGTATGAAGATCTACGCCGCAGCGGTAGCACTGATAGTGATCGCGGCGTATGTCTGGGGATCCTCGCTGCTGGGCAGTGTGACGTACACATCTACGCATCTGCGCATGGTGCAGCCGAATATTCCTCAGGCACTGAAATTCGATGCGGCTGCTGCGTCTGAAACGGTGGCGAAGTTGATGGAGCTTTCCAGTAAGCCGGTAGAAAAAGGGCAGATGCCGCAAATCGTCATCTGGCCGGAAAGTGCGCTGCCTTACAGTGTCCAGAATTTAGGCGAACTCACACCGCTACAGCGTAATATCAGCGGCGCGCCGCAGCTGATGAGTGGTATCGTCCGCCGTGATGATGAGGGGCGTATCTACAATAGCATGGCGTGGATTACTGATGATGCCCCTCAATTTTTTGATAAGGTGCATCTGGTGCCGTTTGGTGAGTTTGTGCCGTTTCAGTCCATTCTTCCCTTAAGCAAAATCACCCATGGCCGCACCGATTTTTCACGCGGCAAGGGGTTTCATGCGCTGAAAGCGGGGGGGATCACATTCCAGCCGCTCATTTGTTATGAGGCAATTTTTCCTCAGCATGCTGCCGGCCAAACGGCGCGCGCGGATGCGCTGCTGAATCTCACCAATGATGGTTGGTTTGGCACCAGTGCTGGGCCGCATCAGCATTTCGCGATGGCACGCATGCGCGCGGTGGAGCAGGGATTGCCGCTGCTGCGCGTGGCTAATTCCGGCATTTCTGCGCTGATTTCACCCAGAGGTGAGTTGCTCGCATCGCTCCCGTTATCGCACGCAGGGTATTTAGATGTGCGCTTGCCGCACGTCCTGCCGCCAAGCATGTACAGCCGCTATGCACCTTACTGGTTGTATGGTTATTTATTTCTCGCGCTGTGCTTAATATTTCAGGCATTGCGCAAGCGAAAAGTTAACGTAGGTTAAAATGTGATTGCGCGAGTGAGCGCGCTGAGGTACAACCCGCCTATGGGAAAAGCAAAACTGATCGAAGCAGGCGAAGCCGTATCGCATCCGGTGGATGTGCATGTGGGTAAGCGCTTGCGCCAGAAGCGTACTATCATGGGTATGAGTCAGGAAGCGCTGGGTAAGGCCATTGGCGTGACGTTTCAGCAAATCCAAAAATATGAGCGCGGCATTAACCGTATGGGAGCCAGCAGGCTTTATCATTTTGCGCGCTTACTGAGTGTGCCGGTTTCCTACTTCTTTGATGGCTATGGCGATGCCGAATATGCTCCGGCGGAAGTGTACGGTCTGGCCGAACCTGAGATGCAGGCCTTCGAGCACGAGCATGTCTCCAGCCGCGAGACGATGGATATTATGCGCGCCTATTACCGCATTAAAAATCCAGCGGTGCGCAAGCGTATCGCCGATTTGGTCAAGGCGGTTGCGGATGAGCATGCGGACACCGCGTCCTAATATGTGACGCAAGTGTTGGGGTATCATCAAGGAGTTCGGCATTTTGGGTAGTCTGTTGAAGCGGTAATACTTGACGCGTTAGCGTTTTTTTTGCATACAGCGCAGCGGTGGGCATTTCCTTGCTTGGCGACCACCTAAACCTCACGGTCTAAGCATCTGTCCTTCGTGTGGAATCTAACTTGTGCCAAGCTGAAAGTGAGTCAGCATGATCCAGTCTGTTAGCCGCGACGGCGAATATGTTTTTACGAGTGAATCGGTTTCCGAAGGCCATCCGGATAAAATCTGTGATCAGATTTCTGATGCGATTGTCGATGCCTGCTTAACGGTAGATCCGCAGGCGCGCACCGCTATTGAAACGCTGGCCTGCACCAATACGGTGGTGATTGCTGGCGAATATCGCGGCGATGGTATCAAGGAAAAAATCAATCCTGAAAAAATGGAAGCCATTGCCCGCGACGTTGTGCGCGACATCGGCTATGAACAAGAAGGTTTCCACTGGCAGCATTTGAAGGTGCATAACCATGTACACGGGCAGTCGGCGCATATCGCGATGGGCGTGGATGCGGCCGATGGTAAAGACGAAGGTGCTGGCGATCAGGGCATTATGTTTGGTTACGCCACCAATGAAACGCCGGATTTTATGCCTGCCCCGCTGTATTATTCGCACCGCATTTTGCAGACGCTTTCGGAAGGTCGCCGTAGCGGAAAATATCCGATTTTAGGGCCGGATGCGAAAAGTCAGGTATCGCTTGTGTATCAGGGCGGCGTGCCGGTGGCCGCGCGTTCGGTCGTGGTATCCTCACAGCATGCCGAGTCTGCGTCGCAGGCCGATGTGCGCGCGATTGCCGCTGACGTCGTGCGTCAGGTGCTTCCATCAGGCTGGAGCGTGCCGGAGGAAGAATTCTTTGTAAATCCCACCGGTAGATTCGTGATCGGCGGACCAGATGGGGATGCGGGATTGACGGGTCGTAAAATCATCGTTGATACGTATGGGGGTGCCGCGCCGCATGGTGGTGGAGCATTTTCAGGAAAAGACCCCACCAAAGTGGATCGTTCTGCAGCCTACGTCGCAAGGTACCTTGCGAAAAACGTGGTGGCTGCAGGGCTGGCCGAGCGTTGCACGATTCAGCTTTCCTATGCGATTGGTGTCGCACGTCCCGTTTCGTTTTACCTCAATACGCACAACAAGCCGAATGTCGATACTGCGGAGCTTTCGCGCGTGCTACAGGAAATGGTGAACCTGACACCGCGCGGAATTCGCAAACATTTAGAGCTCAACCGTCCCATCTATCAGCAAACGGCAAGCTACGGTCATTTTGGCCGTAAGCCGGGGAAGAACGGTGAGTTCAGCTGGGAAAAAACCGATCTTGCCGAAGCACTCGCCAGTCATTTCGGTGCGGCCGCGCCTAAAAAACTCGCTGCAGTCTAAGGCGTGGAGGCGCAGGCTTTCCTACGCTCGTTTGGGCGGGTGCGCGGCAAAACGCTCAGCCCGCGCAAGCAGCGTTTGATGGACGAGTTGTTACCGAAACTGGCGGTGCCTAAGGCGTTGCCGGCAGGTACGCCCATCGCGCTGGAGGTGGGATTTGGCGGTGGTGAGCATCTGGTGGCGATGGCCAAGGCGCGCCCTGAAATGCTGTGCATCGGCGCGGAGCCGTTTGAAAATGGCGTTGCTAAACTTCTCTGCGCGATTGAAGAGCAGGGGATCGCTAACATCCGCATCCATATGGGCGATGCCCGCACACTGATCGCCGCGTTGCCGGATGCCTCCGTCCAGCATGTTTATCTTTTATTTCCTGATCCGTGGCCGAAAACCAAACATCTAAAACGTCGCATTTTGAATCATGATTTTTTGGCACTCATCGCGCGGATTCAGCCGCCAGGTGGCATATTGCAACTTGCCACAGATCACGCCGATTACGCGGTGTGGATGTTGGAGCATCTGCAGCATAGTACGCACTATGTGTGGCAGGCGCAAGATAAGCGCGACTGGGAAGATCCCCCCACCATTTGGGCAGAAACCAAATATCAGCGAAAAACGACTGCTGAGGGTCGCGTACCGATGTTCTTTCGCTGTCTGCGCCGCGATTAAAAACGCTCGTGCATCCACTCGGCGACGGGCTCCCAGCAGAGCGTGCGCGCGCGACCACCTGCGACGATGCCGACATGGCCAGTATCTGGCGTTAGCAGCTGTGCGCGTTTGATTTCCTTGCGCAGCGGTTTGGCGCAGCCCAGCGGCACAATCATATCGCGCTTTGCCGCGATGATCAGCGTTTCACAGCGCACATGCGCCGGATCAATCCAGCTGCGCCCGACATGATAGCGGTGCGTGGCAAGCATATTGAGCTGCGGCCAGTCAACGAAACATTCGGTGGCAAGCGCACTGGTCATCGCTGCTCCGTCGCGCGCCCAATGTTCAATGGCGATGAAGCGCGCTTTTTCCTCGCCGTTTAAGCCAGCGAATTTCTGCATTTTATTCACTTTCGCAAACGGATTCATCCAGAAAAAAATCTGCTGAATCATCCAGGGCGGCACCGTATCGTGCTGGGAAAATATCTGCCGCAGCGTTGCTTGCGAGGCAGGGTTGATCAGCACGATGGGGGTATCGCTGCTGGCAAAATCCCACGGGGTGGCGAGCAAAATCAGGCCATCCACATTTTTCGCGGCGAGCTGCGCGAGCGCCAGTGCCAGCACCCCACCCATGCAGTAGCCCATCAGCACGATCGGACCATCATGATGCTGCCGCAGATGATTCAGCGCCGCCAGCGCGTAGGCCTGAATATAATCGCTGGAATCAAAGCTTGCTTCGGTGTCTGAGGGCTCGCCCCAATCGAGCAGTAACGGGCGAAAGCCTTGCTGTTTCAGGTACGCGATGAAGCTCGCGCGCGGCATTAAATCGAGAATGTAGGATTTATTGATCAGTGACGGGATGCACAGCACCGCCGTTTTTTCTGTCGCGTGAGGGGCATAATCGCGCAGCTGCGCGCTGCCGCGCTGCCAGAGAAGAGTTGAGCGCGTGGGCACATGGGTGAAAGACGTTTCTTCAAACAAGGCAAGCCCACGGCTTATTTCCGCCCACTGATCGGCGCTGACGCGCAGCATTTCCTCGAGTACTGGATTAGCGTTTGCGTTTAGTAGCGGGTGTTGCGCTGCGCCCGCGAGCGGGTTTAGTAGCGGGTTTTCTAACGGATTTATTAGCGGATTTATTAACGGATTTACTGGCCAGCTTGCGCTCCAATTTGGCCAGGCGGGTGCGAAGGCTGGCCAGCTCGCGCCGAAGCCTGGTGAGCTCGCGTGCCAGCTCATGAACGGCTGCATTAGCATTTGCAGATGGGGTGGAAGGGGCAGCATGTGCGCTCGCGTCAGGGGGGCTATAGGCGTCGCGCAGGCTTGAAAACCATGCGTTCAGCAGTTCAGGATCACGCAGCTGAGTATGAAGCGCTTCCTGCCACCAGGCCAGTAATTTTTTCGCCTCAGCGCTGTAATCATTTGCTGTTTTCTGTCGTGCCATACCGGGTAAGCCTTGCAAAGGGGGCAATGCATGCTAGTGTGACGCCACAAAACGTCAATGCTTAACCAATGGGGATGATGCATGAAACGCCCAACTTCCGAGCCGATTGTCATTAAAAAATACGCCAATCGCCGTTTATACAACACCGATACCTCAAGTTACGTCACGCTGGAAGATTTGTGCGATATGGTGAAAGAAGGCGCCGATTTCATCGTTTATGACGCTAAAAGCGGCGAAGATTTGACCCGTCAGGTGCTGACCCAGATTATTTTCGAGCAGGAATCGCGCGGCGAGAATCTGCTGCCGATCAGCTTCCTGCGCAATCTGATCAGCTTTTACGATAATAATCTAAAAGAATTTATGCCCACCTATCTCGAAACCACGATGCAGACGTTCCTGAAGAACCAAGAGAAAATGCAGGGCTTTGTGGGCGCCGGCTCGCCGATCGGACCGCTGAATCAGGTTGCGCAGCAGTTTGAAGAAATCAGCAAGCAGAACATGGAGCTTTTCAGCAAAGCCTTCCAGATGTTCTCGCCCTTTCCGGCGGATGCTAAGAAGAAGTAAGCGCTGCTTACGCGTGGCTGATGGCGTTATCTAGGCGCTCGCGGTCAGCATTGATGTTTTGCGCAAAGCTGCTTTCACGCGGATTCACGCGTTCACTATGGGGTGCAGGCTGCCCGCGTTCAGAGGGCGAGGATGGCTGTTTTTTGCCGCCCACACGCTCTTCCCAGCTCGCGAGTTTATCGTGAATCTGGTGAAGGCGCTCGCGGTGATGCAGTTCTTTTTCACGAATTTCATCCGCAATATGTGTCAGCTTAGCCGCTTTTTCACTGGCATGCGCTGCGTTTTGGTGTGATGAGCTTTGGTGCGCTGAGCTTTGCTGGAAAGCATTTTCCGGCAAATCGACCGGCGCTTGGCTGGTGCTGCCGGCATGCTGAGAATCTAGGCTCGCCAATATTCCTGACTTTTTGCTTGCCATCGATGCGTTCAGTGCCGACGGATCAATCTGCGGCGTTTGCGCGCTGATACTCGGATCAAGCATGGAAGGCGCTGTCGTCAATGCCGGAGAAGATGTGATAGAGGCCGCCGCAGCGGTAACGGTCGCTGCTTTCGCGGTTGCAAGCGTTGCGGCTCCTGCAACTGTTGCGGCGGTGACGCCTGCTGCCTCAGGCAGTACGGCAGCGGCTGCAGGTGCGAGTGTTGTGCCAAGCGGCGAGAGGCCAAAAAACAAGAATACACTGTTCATGGCGCTGGTGATGCCACTTCCCACCGCACCAAATGCTTCTGCCACGGGAGTTAAATAGGCTGCGGCAGCGGGGAAATTGGTGATCAAATAGGGTACCGCCAGCGACACGGCTGCGTACGCCACCACCGCTACCAGCGCCACTTTAATGACGGTGCGCACACCTTGCGGCAAGCTACCCCAGAAACTAACGGGCTGTGAGCTGGCAGACTGGCTGTAACCTTGTGCGTCGCCGCGCGCGGAAACAGGCGCTGAGAGAGGTTCTCCCAACATATTCATGCCCATGCGCGTTGTGCCTTCTGCCACGTTTTTGCCTTTCAGCGAAATAGAAATCTACACCTCTATTCTAACAAAAAGCGTCGAGCGAAGTATGACAGTTTGATGAAGATTGCTGGCAGAGCCGACTAGTTGCGATCGCCGTAGGCTAAAGCATCCAGCCGCCAGACGCGGCTGTATAAATTGTGGCTGCGCTGGGCGAGTTCGCCGATGTAAAATGGCAGATTTTGCACCTCGCGCGGCACTTCCGGCAGGCAAATATCGCTTGCATCGAGGCGGTATTTTTCTGCCGCTTCTTCCTCGCTGATTTTTCCGTGCTGAATGGCTTTGCGTACCATAACCCAGGCCATAATACTGGTCAGACGCATGGTGATGCGGCTCATTTCCCCGGTGTATGCATGGCGAAATTCATCCGGCAGGCGCAGCTGTTCTTCCTCGCCAAATTCCTCGAAATACTGGTGCGCATCAAAGAGTAGATTCAGCGTATCGTTAAATACGGCCGGCATGAACACGACGGGCTGGTTAAAATCAGAATGAATAATGGCTGGCTGCATGCATCCTCGCGGTTTTGTCTTTACTAATGAAGTGTAGCGGGGAATGATTAATGATAAGTTAACAAGGGCAGCTCCGCGTGAACGCTCAGGAATATAGTGAAAATCCAGCCGTTTCAGCGTGGGTGATGGCGCATGCCGGCTCTGGCAAAACCCATGCCCTCGTGCGCCGCGTCATAGCCTTGTTACTTAACGGTGCGGATCCGCGTTCGATTTGGTGCGTGACCTATACCACCATCGCTGCCTCCGAAATGCTGGAGCGCACGTTTGAGCAGCTTCAAACCCTCGCGGCTAACCACGACGATGCAGCACTGCAAAAAACGCTGACGAGCTATCTCGGCTACGCTGCGACAGCGGCGCATGTGCAGCTTCTGCGCGAAGTGGCGCTGAAGATAAGCTATCCGGCAAATGCGCTGCGATGTACAACGATGCATGGGCTATGCCAGTATATCTTGCGTATTTTTGCGCTCGAGCTTGGTTTAAGCCCCACCATGCACGTGCTGGAGGAAGAGGCGCAAGCAGACATGCTGGCCGATGCCTGCCGTCATATTCTCTCTCAGGCACTCATGCCGGATCATCACGCCAGCGAAGCGGTGCAGTTTATCTTAAGTGCGCTGGGTTCGTATGCCGCGCTCGAGGGCTTGCTGAGCAGCATGATGCAGCAGCGCAGTGCCTGGCTTGATCTGCGCCGCCACCGCCCGGATGCAAAGGCGCGCGCCGCGTTCATTTATCAGGCGTGCGGCGCCACATACGGGCTTTCACGTGCGGCGCTACTGGCAGACATCCATGCCGCGACACCCCCTGAAATGCAGGCGTTGGCAGAGCATTTGCGAAGTGGCACCAAAACCGATCACGCGCACGCTGAGCGTATAGTTGCATGGCTTCATGCCACGGAGCATCAGCACGCGGCACGGTTTGATGATTATGCAGCCGTGTTCGTTACCGAAAAGGGGGAAGCCAGAAAATCCATCGGTGGTAAGCATTTGCAGAAAACACCGCCGCTTGCATCGCTTGCCGTGCGCGAGCAAGCGCGTATCTTGCGCGCGTGCGACGCGTTGAGCGCGCTTGCCTGCGCACAAGGCAGTGCCCACATGGCCACGCTGTTTGACATGGTTGAGGCTGCGTACGGCGATGCCAAACGCGCATCCGGCGCGCTTGATTTTGATGATATGGCGTTTTTCGTTCAGCAATTATTTTCATCTCCCGAGAGTGCCGGTTACGTGATGCAAAAGCTGGATCAGCGCGTGCATCATTTGCTGCTGGATGAGGCGCAGGATACCTCACCCGAGCAGTGGCGCATCCTGATGGCGATGGTAGAAGAAATGTTCGCCGCCAGCGCTGGTGCGGACGGTGCGCGCAGCGTGTTTGTCGTCGGCGATACCAAGCAGTCGATCTATAGTTTTCAAGGTGCAGCGCCGTGGTTGCTGGATCAGCAGCGAGTATATCTGGAGCAGTTAGCAAACGTGCACCGTGTGCCGTTTGTTATCCGCACGCTCAGCGAGGTGCGCCGCAGTGCACCGGGCATTTTACAGCTCGTCGATGCGGTGGGAGAGGTTGCACCCATCCGCCGTGGCTGGATGGAGGAAGCTATCGCTCACCGCTCGTATCGCAAGGCGGCAGCGTCTAGGATTTGCTGGCTTCCCGCCTTCGAAGATGGTGAGGCGGCCGCGCGCGAAGCCTACGCGCTGCCTGCGCACGGGGAAGCTACTTCGCGCGGGGAACATCATTTGTGTGAGGCGTTAGCCGAACATATTGCAACGCGGCTGCTTGCCGATGCCTCGCTTAGACCGCGCGACATCATGATCATCGTTCGCCGTCGTGGCAGATTGGTGCCAGCACTCATCCGCGCACTGAGCGCGCGCGGCATTGCCGTTGCCGGAACGGACCGCATCAAACTCTCCGCGCACTGCATCGTGCAAGACATCGTCGCGCTGGTGGATTGGTGTTTCCAGCCTGAAGATGATCTGGCGCTCGCGCATGTTCTGCGCTCGCCGATTGGGGGGCTGAGCGAAGACGCGCTGTGTGAGATCGCCCATGCGCGGGTGGGAAGTTTATGGCAAGCACTCGCCTGCAATCCGCAGTACCACGCGCTGGCCACTGAACTTCAGGCGTACCGCGCTGCGAGGCACGTGCCGGTATATCGTTTTCTAAGTCAGCTGGTGGATGGTTACCATCACCGCGATCATTACACGGCCAGACTGGGTAGTGATGCTGCAGTGATTCTAAACGAACTGATGGATATGGCGTGCATACTGGAAGCTTCCGGCAAGGGCGATGTGTTATCGTTCGCGGCGCGCATGAAGCAAAGCAATACCGAGATTAAGCGTCCGGCAAGTGCAGAAAATTCTGTGCGCATTTTAACCGTACACGGTGCGAAAGGACTAGAGGCCAGATGGGTGATACTTGCCGACATGGCCGAAATGCCGTCAACCACAAAGGATCGGTTTTTTCTGCTTGCCCATGAGCGCGCGCAGGTGCCGCTGATAGCGATCGGGGCGCATGCTGCGCGCGCCAGCGCTTACACGCGCGCCAAAGCGCAGCGCAAATCAATGCTGGAGGATGAGTATTACCGTCAGTTTTACGTCGCCATCACGCGGGCGAGGGATGAATTGACGTTCGCGACCGCGCGTAAAACATCGTATCACGATGAGTGCTGGCACGCGCTTGCACAGCAGGTGATTCAGCGCTTGCCCGGCGTAGAGACAGACGACACGGGCGCCTTGATCTGGCGGCATACGCCGGATGTAAGCGACGCCGAGCAGCCTGAAGCGAAAAAAGCAGAACCATCGCCTGCGGCGCTGGATGAAGCACGCCTTGCGCACTGGCAAGCGGTCGCGGCGGCGGGGATGCCACTGCAGCCGCAGCGGCAGATCCTCTCCCCCTCGCGGCTTGGCGGCAAGGATGAGGAAGCACCACCTCACGCCGAAAAAATGATGGACGATGCGCATGATCCACGCGCACTGGGCACCGTGGTGCACGGACTGCTTAGCTGGTGGCATGATGCCGTGACGCGTCCGCAGATCGAGGCGTTTGTGCGCGCAAGCGGCCTGTCTGATCACGATGGGAAGCTGGCACTTACCATGACGATGCGGCTGATCGAAACCCCCGAGATGCGTGCACTCCTGATGCTGCCGCACCGCGCCGAGCAAGCCGTTGCCGCAAGCTCAGTCGCTGGCCCGTTCACCTACGGCGTGATGGATAGGCTCATCATCCGCGCGCATGACTGGCTGATGGTTGATTTCAAAACATCTACACGCGTACCGGCCGTGTCCTCGCCACCTCAGGCCTATGTCGCGCAGCTGGCATGGTACCGCCATGTGCTGCAGCAAGCCTACCCCCATCAGCAGATTACGTGCGGATTATGGTGGGTGAGCGCGCCGCGACTGGACATCATCGAAGATTCAGCATTGAACGCGGCATTAGTTGAAATTACCAATAATTTAGCCGTGAATATCCCTGATAGGCTTGACGCTGCGTGAACATCGGCCTACGGTATGACTTTAACGTTTACTGACGAGAATTTTATGACCGCTAAACATGTTGCCGATAGCGAATTTGATACCACCGTTTTAGGATCGAAAGAGCCGATTCTGGTTGATTTCTGGGCCGAATGGTGTGGCCCCTGCAAGCAGCTTTCGCCAATTTTGGATGATGTGGCGAAAGAAATGTCCGGAAAGCTGACGGTGGCGAAAGTCAACATTGACGACAATCCCGAATCGCCGCAAAAATACGGCGTGCGCGGCATCCCAACCATGATCGTGTTCAAAGAAGGCAAGCCGATTGCTACCAAAGTCGGTGCAATGCCAAAAAGCGCACTGGTTGAGTGGCTGAATTCAGTAGTCGCCGCGTAAGATTTACGCTAGGTAACGGGCATGGATGATGCCCGTATTTCAAGGCTTACTAACGCGCTTCACGAACGCTACGGCTTTCGTGCAATCAGCGCTGCCGAGCTTGAGCTTTACGTCACCATTCGTGGCGAGGCGGATGATTGGTGGGCTGTGCTGCATCATCACTGGCGTGCGCAACACGTGCCGCTTTTGCGCATTGAAAAAGAACGCGGCGATCATCAATACGAACTGGTGCTGGGGCTGAACTCGCCGCAAGGCACCGCAGATGATTTGGCAAATCTCACGCGTGATATCGTTTCCCACGCCCACACCACCATGACAACGGCGAGTTTTGCCGCCAAGCCGTTTGATGATCAGCCGGCTAGCGGCCTGCATCTGCACGTGCATTTGGAAGATGGTAGTGGGGCAAATCTGTTCACCAAAGACGACGAGCACTTAAGCGAACCGCTGGCGTTTGCCCTGGGTGGGTTGATGGCGTGCATGCAACTGGCGTACAATCATTATTGCCCGCATCCGGAGGATGCGCAGCGCTTCGCCGATAGCGACCATGTGCCACGAAGTCTCTGTTGGGGGGTGAATAATCGCTATGCGGCGCTGCGTATCCCCACGACGCAAACCATGTACGACAAACATATCGAGCTGCGCGTGCCTTCGGCCAGCGCTAACCCTCACCACGCAATAGCGGCGATGCTGGCAAGCATGCTGGTTGGACTGGATTTACGACTATTACCCCCGCCGCAGGAATACGGTAAGCCGAAGGCGAGCTTTCTGAACGATCTTCAGAGCCATACGCCGGATGCGGCGATTATCACCGCGTTTCATGCCTTGATGGTGTAGCACTAAACATCGTCATCAAAATGTCATAGTAAACGACTAGTAAGCAAACTGTTCGCGCAAAGCTTAGGAGACGTTATGACGAAAAATACGGATAATCCATTACTGCAAAGTGCTCAGATTCCTGCATTGGATAAAATTCAGGCGGAGCATTTTCCTCAGGCCATGCAAGTGGCAATCGATGAAGCTCGAACTGCCATCGCGAACATTAGTGAAGCAGCAAGTGATCCAACATTCGAAAATACGGCGGTATCGTTAGATCAGGCATTGGTGAAAGTAAGGCGCATCAATCATATCCTCGATGTCTATACGAATGCGTTCACGAACGATGCATTTAATCAAGCCGACGAGCAGACCCAGAAATTATATCAAGGCTTTTGTGCAGAGGTTTTTCAGAATGTACAGCTTGCCAGTCGTTTCCAGAATGTTCCAATCCCCCCCGATGCACAAGACCGTCGCCTGCACGATTGGTTTCGTTTTCAGTTCGAGGCATATGGGTCAACGTTTAATGAAGAAGGGCAGGCGCGTGTTAAAGAGATTGATGATAAATTAATTACTCTTGCAAGCGCGTTCAAAAAAAACTTAGCACAAGATAGTGAGCGTCGCGCGCTGCTGATCACCGATGAACAGGAGCTTGAAGGACTTCATGAATCAGAAAAAAATAGTTTTTTACAAAACGCAGCAAATAACGGCCAGCAAGGATGGCGTATTGTTCCTGAACGTTTGATGGTGGATGACATGCTAGGGCGTGCGGTCAATCCTGCTTTCAGAAAGAAGCTCTACGATGCTTTTGTGGGACTTTGCAGGCAGGAGCCGCATGATAACGAACCTATTATCAAAGAAATGCTGACTCTCCGCCATGAGAGGGCAGGACTCATCGGCTATTCACACCATGCAGATTATGCGATTGCCCGCACGATGCCTGACAACGGGAAAGAAGTGGAAGCATGGTTACATCAAATTCTGCCTGCCGCACTAGAGCAGTATGAAGAAAGTATGCTCAAAATCAAAAACTTTGCACGCGCGCGCGGAGTAACAAACCTGCAAGTGCAGGATTTTCCTTATTGGGCTAACCAATATAAGCAACAATACTATCATTTTGATGAAGCTGAGCTGTCGCAGTATCTGCCGCTAGATGAGGCGTTGCAGGGTTTTTTCGATAAGGCATCTGCCATGTTTAATGTGCGCTTTGAGTGCAATCAGGATCGCCCCACCTATCATCCGGATGTGCAGGCATACGATGTGTTTGACTCAAACACAAACCAGTTGCTTGGTATCATGTATATTGACTTATTTGTGCGCCCGCAAAAGTCTGACGGCGCGTGGATGTCAACTGTGCAAGGCGGAAACAACGATCAAGGCCAGCCGGCTATTGTTAGTATTAATGCTAATTTGCATAAGCCCTCTCAGGGCGAGAAGACGTTATTAAGCCTCGATCAGTTAGACACCCTGTTTCACGAAGGCGGGCATGCGCTGCATGGCTTGCTTGGCAATAGTTCGCGCCATGATGAATTGAAAGGGACGAGTGCGCAAGGCAGCGATTCGGTAGAATTCTATTCCAAATTAATGGAAAAAATTGCGCTCAGTCCTGAGTTTCTCAAGCGTATTGGCAGGCATGCACTCACGGGTGAAGCGATTCCTGATGAAATGTTGGCGCAATATAAGAAGTCGATAGATTTTTTATCTGAGCAGACGGTAATCCGCTCCATTGCCAACTCACTGCGGGACATCAAAGCACACAGCATGGATCCGAAAGATTATACAGATAGCGAGAGTTTCCAACGCTCAGTCGATCATAGAAGCCCAGTCCTTCCCTATGTTCGACCCTATGATTTACCGAGATTCGGCCATCTTTTCTCGGATGCACTTTCAGACTATGCCGCAGGATATTACGGCTATTTATGGGCGGATTGCTTGGCGGATATCGCGATTGATCAGTTAAACAATACAGCAGATACAGGTTTCATATCACGCTTGCGTGAGGCTTATGGGCAAGGATCGAGTTTGCCTCCGCATCACGTGTTTGAGACTTTGTTTGGCCATAAAGTCACGCCAGATATTCTGGCTTCTGCAGCGCTAGGGCAAATGGGTATCTGCCAGCGCGCCTAGTGTTTTCTTTCACGAGCTTGCTTAAAAATAGCACCGGCCTGATTAAAATTTAGGCGGCAGTGACCGCTTTTTAGGCGCAGAAACTTCATGTGAATAATGAGGATAGCTATTAAACAGTACTAAATTACCTCTGTTTTTAATTTTCTCATCGCTTGGCACAGGGATTGCCTTACACAAGCGCAAATATTGATTGCACGTTGATTAGAGGATCGCATGAAAAAAATCGAAGCGATTATTAAGCCGTTCAAGCTTGATGATGTCAAAGAAGCGCTGCAGGACATGGGGCTAGAAGGCCTCACTGTCACCGAAGTGCGCGGTTTTGGACGCCAAAAAGGCCATACCGAACTGTACCGTGGTGCCGAATATGTCGTCGATTTTTTGCCCAAAGTGAAGCTTGAGCTAGTAGTCGCCGATGATCGTGTGGAGGCCACCATCGAGACCATTGTTCGCGTGGCGCAAACCGGACGTATTGGCGATGGTAAAATTTTCATCAGCCCGGTAGAAGATGTCATTCGCATCCGCACCGGCGAGCGCGGGCAGGGCGCGCTGTAACCGTCGATATTTAACCTTTAGGAGTGACTATGACCGCTGAGAACGTTTTTGAACTGATTAAAAAACACGATGTTGCCTTCGTCGATTTTCGTTTTACCGACCCGCGCGGCAAATGCCAGCACACCACCTACATTGCGGATCAGGTGAACAAAGGCACGTTTGAAGACGGCGTGATGTTCGATGGTTCCTCCATTTCCGGTTGGAAATCGATCAACGAATCGGACATGATTTTAATGCCCGATGCGACCACTGCCTTCCTTGATCCTTTCACCGCGCAGCCAACGCTGGCCATTTTCTGCGATGTCATCGAGCCATCCTCAGGGCAGCCTTATGGCCGCGATCCGCGCTCGGTTGCGCGCAAGGCGGAAGCGTATCTGAAATATACCGGCATTGGCGATACAGCCTATTTCGGCCCTGAGCTTGAGTTTTTTATCTTCGATGACGTGCGCTTTGATCAAGGCATGTTCGGCGGATTTTACGAGATTGATTCGGAAGAATCGCCTAACAATTCCGGCCGCCGCTATGAAGCGAACAATCTCGGCCACCGCCCGGGCGTGAAGGGAGGTTATTTCCCCGTACCGCCGGTCGATTCGGCGATGGATATGCGCGGCGAAATGCTTGCTACCCTGAAAGATGTCGGCATGGTGCCGGTGCTCCATCACCACGAGGTAGCACCCAGCCAGCACGAGCTTGGCTTCGAGTTTTCAAGCCTGGTGAGCACGGCAGATAACGTGCAAAAATACAAGTACGTCATTCAGAATGTCGCGCACACCTACGGCAAAACGGCGACCTTTATGCCCAAGCCCATCGCTGGCGATAATGGCTCGGGCATGCACGTGCACCAGTCCATCTGGAAGGGCGGTAAGCCTTTGTTTGCGGGCAATGGCTATGCCGATTTATCCGAAACCTGCATGTACTATATTGGTGGCATTATTAAGCACGCCCGCGCCCTCAACGCGATTTGCAATGCCTCGACCAACAGCTACAAGCGCCTGGTGCCGGGCTATGAAGCGCCGGTGCTGCTGGCCTATTCGGCGCGCAACCGTTCAGCGTCGATCCGCATTCCGTATGTCGCAAGCCCCAAGGGCAAGCGCATCGAAACGCGTTTTCCGGATGCAACATCGAACCCCTATCTGTGCTTTGCAGCACTGTTGATGGCGGGTTTGGACGGGATTGAAAATAAAATCCATCCCGGCGAAGCGGCGGATAAAAACCTGTATGATCTGCCGCCAGAAGAGCTCAAAAATGTGCCGCACGTCTCGCGTTCACTGCGCGAAGCGTTGGAGGCGCTCGATAAAGACCGCGCGTTTTTGAAAAAAGGCGACGTGTTCAACGACGATATGATCGATAGCTATATCGCCCTCAAACTCGAAGAGTGCGAGAAGTGGGAAATGGCGCCATCACCGGTGGAGTTTAAGCAGTACTATTCGGTGTAAATGTCATTGCGAGCATCGCGAAGCAATCCAGAATTTCTGGCCAGAAGTTTTGGATCGCCACGGCGGCGTAAAGCCGCCTCGCGATGACGGAGTATATGGCAAAATACTAGCGATGCGTGTCTCGCCATTCACCCAACAGCTCACGCAGTTCGCGCAGTACGGTCGGTGCCTCGCGCATCACGTTCACGGCTTCTTGCGCGTAAGCTCTCAGCCGCGCGCGTGGGCTTAAATGTTCCTTCGCCCAGGCGGTAATTAGCGGTTCGGAAAGCTGCCACATATTGACATCGGGCGTGAGGCCGCGCCCCACACCTTCGGCGGTGACCATGGTTTTTTGTAAGAGTAGCAGATGCGGCTGCACCTCCATTTCAAACGTATCGGCAATTAAAATCAGCTGACCAAGCAGTTTGCCGACTGAAATTTCATTAAGAGGTTTGTTCATAATCGGCCGTCCCACCGCCATGCAGGCTTGAGCAAATTGCCCGAGATCGACATGGCTTGGAATATAGCCAGCAGCGCGGTGCACACGCGCGACGCGCAAGTAATCTTCCTTCAAGAAACCATATAAAATCTCAGCCAAAACCAGCTGCGACTGGCGGTCAATACGCCCCATAATGCCGAAATCTACGGGCGCTAAGCGGCCATCGGGCAGTACGAATAAATTGCCTGGATGCATATCAGCGTGGAAAAATCCATCACGAAAAACCTGATTAAAAAACGCCTCCGCCGCGCGCTTGGTGATGGTGGAGGTGTCAAGTCCGGCGGCGCGCATGCCCTCGGCGTCAGAGGCGTGAAAGCCCCGAATGCGCTCAGTTGTCAGTACGCGCTTGTGCGAGAGTTCCCAGTGCACGCGTGGCACGTAAAAATCCGGGTCATGACGGGTATTGTGTTTCAGCTCTTCTGCTGCAGCGGCCTCAAAGCGTAAATCAAGCTCCGTATGGATGCTGGCGGCGAAGGTTTCCACCACCTCGCGCGGTTTGAAGCGCTTGCGTAGAACTGGCCGCCTGCGCTCTACCACGCGTGCAATCCAGCGCATGAGCGTGATGTCTTTTTCGAGCGCCGCCTCGATATTCGGGCGCAGTACTTTCACGGCTACTTCTTCGCCCGCTTGCGTGATGGCAAAATGCACCTGCGCGATGGAAGCCGCAGCGGTGGGCACATCGTCAAAACTGGCAAAGAGCGTGCCGATAGGCGCGCCCAGCTGCGCCTCAATTTCGTTGCGGGCAAGCGCGGTATCAAAGGGCGGCAAACGGTCTTGCAGGTGCGATAAATCTGTCGCGATGTCTTCGCCGACCAAATCCGCGCGGGTCGAGAGCGCCTGACCCACTTTGATAAAGCTGGGTCCCAGCGCTACCAGAGCGCGCGCCAAACGTTCGCCCGGGCGCGCAGCGTTGCCCGGTTTACGCACGCGCCGGCACATCCATAGTAGCAGCGGCGATACGCCGAGTGCCTCAAGGCCAAATAACGCGTCGTGGCGCGCCAGCGTCCAGCCGATGCTGAAAAGATGGGTGCTATGTTTGAGGGCGGTGAACATCACCATTTCCAGCCGGTATGAATGGCCACGACGCCGAGGCTCAGGCGTTCAAAACTGACGCGTTCAAAGCCGGCATGCTTCATGCGCAGTGCGAGATTTTCAGCTGCAGGAAACATGCGAATGGACTCCGCGAGATATTGATACGCGCTGCGGTTTCCTGCCAGTGCTGCCCCAAGGCGGGGGATGATATGAAACGAATACGCATCGTAGAGCTGCTTGAGAATAGGGGTCGCCACGGGTGAAAATTCCAGACAGCGAAACTGGCCGCCGGGCTTAAGCACGCGGTAGGCTTCGCTCAGCGCGGCATCGATATCCGTCACATTGCGCAGGCCAAAGGCGATGGTGTAGAGATCTTGCGTATGTGATGGAATCGGCAGTGCCATCGCATCACCGCAGATGTAACGAAGCGGCGCGCTGCAGGCGCGGTCAAATTGGCGGTTTTGGCCCTCGCGCAGCATGGCCTCGTTAATATCAAGCACCGTCACGCTGGCACCTGTTTTTTCGTGAAGCCGCACCGCGATATCGCCCGTGCCGCCGGCCACATCCAGCAGGTGCGATTCGGCGTTTAGGTGGTGCAGTTTTTCGGTAAACCGGTCTTTCCAGATTCGGTGCAACCCCAGGCTCATCGCGTCGTTCATCAGGTCGTAGTGATGGGCGACACCGTTAAATACGCCGCGCACTTTACCCGCTTTTTCGTGCGTGGCGACAGTTTCAAAGCCAAAATGGGTGGTGGAATGTTCGCGTCCGGTGCTTGTCATGGGGCAGGGACGTAGCGTAAAAGCCTAAAAAACGCGAGAGATTTTATGCCCGAACTTCCCGAGGTGGAAACCACACGACGAGGCTTGTTGCCGCACGTGGTGGGCGCGCGCATTCAGCATACTCTGGTGCGGCGTTTTGATTTGCGTGAGGAAATTCCAGCAACCTTCGCACGCCAGATTCAAGGCGGAGAAATTACCGACATCACGCGCCGTTCGAAATATCTGCTGATGCATATCAGTCGCCATAAAAAAACGCCGATCGTTCTGCTGATACATCTGGGTATGTCGGGAAGTATGCGGCTGGAGAAGCCAGGATTTGCCTTAAAAAAACACGATCATGTGGTGTGGGAACTGAGCAGTAATCAGCACATGGTGTTTCATGACCCGCGTCGTTTCGGGGTGATTACGCTGCTTTCGCCTTTAGAAATTACCACCCACCCACTGCTTGCACATTTAGGACCAGAGCCATTTTCTGATGGTTTTAATGTCGCCTATTTACAGCGCGCACTCGCGCGGCGCACGGTGGCGATAAAACCTACCCTGATGGATGCAAAAATAGTCGTGGGTGTGGGCAATATCTATGCCTCAGAAAGCCTGTTTTTAAGCGGTATTCACCCGGATACGCCCGCCTGTGCGCTCACGCGCAAACAGCTTGCAGCGCTGATGAACGCTGTGCGCACCACGCTTCAAGCGGCGATTGATTCAGGGGGTTCCACACTGCGCGATTACGTGCAAAGCAGCGGAAATACTGGCTATTTTCAGCATTCCTTCACGGTGTATGACCGTGCTAGCGAACCCTGCGTCACCTGCCATACCCCGATTGTGCATAAGGTGCATGCCGGGCGTGCAACCTACTGGTGCGAAATATGTCAGCCACGCCACCTTTAGCTTGTGTGCGCACCTTCCAATTTCCTTGTAAATCCGCCATTTTTTTGCCTCTAAAAAAACTTTATCTTATCTGTGATGAAACGCTTGACGGGGGTGGATAAGCTGGTTAGGTTCGCCCTCCTAAAGTTAATGAAAATTAGCATTTAGAAAAAACGCTGTACGATGCAGTGCGCTTTTTGAAAAAAGTTCGCGGCATGGTGCGGTAAAAAAACCTAATAGGAAAAAACAAAATGGCTCATCATAAGTCAGCTCAGAAGCGGATCCGTCAGACGGTGCGTAAAACGGCGGTGAACCGTTCGCGTACCAGCCGCATTCGTACCTTCATTAAGAAGGTCGAACTTGCGATTGCAGGCGGGGATGTGAATGCAGCTGAACAGGCGCTCGGGCAAGCTCAACCTGAAATCATGCGTGGCGTAAGCAAAGGCGTTCTCAAAATGGGAACCGCCTCACGCAAGGTTAGCAGGCTGACTCGCCGCGTGAAGGCGCTTCGTTCTGCTGCCTAAGGGCGCTCTTATATCCTAACTTGATGTGTGTTCTCGCCGTTTGGCGAACCTAAAGCGCTGCCTGGTTCTCAGGTAGTGTCCTGTCGAATGTTGTAACTTGTTTGAGTATGCAAGGGTAGTGTGCTTATGTCATCTACGCTAAGGGTCTCTGCGTCTCAAAATGGCGCATATGCTGGCGATGTATCGCCTGCGGATGCTTATGCGCAGCTCTCACGCGATGCGCACGCAGTGCTGATTGATGTGCGTAGTGCCCCTGAATGGCAATTTTCCGGACTTCCGGATTTGCGTGCCATTGGTAAAGTGACGCAGCGAATTTCGCTGAAAAACTATCCGGACTTTGCAGATAACCCGCAGTTTCTTGGGGATGTCATGCGTGCCGTCGCAAACAAGGACACTTGCGTATTTTTTCTGTGCAAAACCGGTGGCAGATCGGCGGCGGCAGCCGCGATGCTGACGTCGCTGGGGTACAGCAAGGCGTACAATATTGAAGGCGGATTTGAAGGTGAAATGAATCAACAGCGCCAGCGCGGCCAGATTTCTGGCTGGAAGGCCTCACAACTACCATGGGAGCAAGCATAGCATGCAAGAAGGTTACGCGTATTATCAGGGTCGTCCGGAGCATCTTTCCAAATGGGAGAGAGTGCGTGAACGCCTACGCGCCATGTACGGCGAAGCGATATTTAAAAGCTGGTTGCAGCCGCTGAGGCTTGCCAATGTAAAAAACGGTCAGGTGATGGTGACCGTGCCGACGCGTTTTATGCGCGAATGGATTTTAGCCCATTACGCCGATAGCATTCTGCGCTTCTGGTGCCAGGAAGATCAGGCCATTCACTCGGTGGATATTTTCGTGAAAGCCGAGCCGGTACTGGTCAATCCCGCCGCGGCGAGCGAGAGCAAGCAGGGTCTGGAAGCCGCGATGCTCGGCATTGCCGCCAACGAAGACAAACCGCTCAACCCCGATGCGATCAGCGCACCACTCGATCCGCGCTATACGTTTGATAATTTTGTGGTGGGAAAATCGAATGAGCTGGCGCATGCGGCGGCTCGCCGTGTTGCTGAGTCTGGCGCGGTGGTGGCTGGTGGCAATCCGCTCTTTATTTACGGGGGCGTCGGCCTTGGCAAAACCCACCTGATGCACGCGATTGCCTGGCAAATTCGCCAGAGCGATCCGGTGCGTAAAGTCGTGTACCTGTCCGCAGAAAAATTCATGTATCTGTTCATCCGCGCGCTGCGCAGCAAGGAGACGATGGCGTTTAAGGAATATTTCCGTAGCGCCGACGTGCTGATGATTGACGATGTGCAGTTCATCAGCGGTAAAGATTCGACGCAGGAAGAGTTCTTCCACACCTTCAATGCGCTGATTGATCAGAACAAGCAGCTGATTATTTCCGGTGACCGTGGCCCCGCAGATCTCGAAGGCATGGACGAGCGGATTCGTTCGCGCCTGGGCTGGGGTTTGGTGACCGATATGCACGCCACCACCTACGATCTGAGGCTGGGTATTTTGCAATCGAAAATCAGCAAAATGCCGCATGTCCATGTGCCGCAGCGTGTGCTGGAATTCTTAGCGCAGAAAATCACCTCCAACGTGCGTGAACTTGAAGGCGCGCTCAACCGCGTGGTTGCGCATAGCACGCTGGTGGGCACTACCGTCACGCTGGAATCAACACAGGAAGTGCTGCACGACATTCTGCGTGCCAATGATCGGCGCATCACGATTGAAGATATTCAAAAACGTGTCGCGACACATTTTGGCATTAAACTGGGCGATATGCACTCGGCGCGTCGCTCGGTGGCGATCGCCCGTCCGCGTCAGATTGCGATGTATCTGGCCAAGAAACTGACCACCAAAAGTCTGCCCGAAATCGGCCGTAAATTTGGCGGCAAGGATCACACCACCGTGATGCATGCTGTTAAACGCATCGATGAGCTGTGCAAAGCCGATAAAGAGTTCGCCGATGATGTGGAACTGCTGATGCGCATGCTGCAGAGTGCATCGTAAGATAAGCGACAAGGTGTAAACAGCTGTGTATAACTGCGAAATTGCTTGGCAACAGGGCTGGGCGGGTTTTATAACAATGCAAAGTCATTTGCATGGAGAAAAACTATGGCTGAAGCCGCGCGCGTGTATCAAGAATCTGCTCCCACTGCATCACCGAAGGAACAATCCATGAAACTCACCATCGAACGTGCGGTGCTGCTTAAAGCGCTCGCGCCGGTTCAATCGGTAGTCGAGCGTCGCGGCACCATCCCGATTTTAGCAAACGTCAAGCTGGAAGCGGATAAAAACGGCCTCAGTCTGACCGCTACCGACATGGATATTGCGATTGTGAATAAGGTCGCTGCCAAGGCGGAAAAATCAGGCGCGATTACGGTGCCGGCACATATGTTTTATGAAATCGTGCGCAAACTGCCCGACAGCGCGACGATTGAAATTCAGGCCGAGGGCGGCAAGCTGACGATTGCATCTTCGAACTCGCGCTTTTCGGTGGCAACGCTTCCGGCCACTGATTTTCCGGTCATGGCCGAGGGGGATCTTGCGCATAATTTCGTGATTACTCCGGCGGAATGCAAGGCATTGCTTGAGAAAACCCGCTTTGCGATTTCCACGGAAGAAACGCGTTATTATTTGAACGGGATTTATCTGCACGCGGCAAGCTCGGCGGGTGCGCCCGTGCTGCGCGCCGTGGCGACGGATGGCCACCGCCTCGCGCGGATGGAAGTGGCGCTGCCCGAAGGTGCGGAGAGCATTCCCGGTGTGATTATTCCGCGCAAAACCGTCAGCGAGCTGTACAAGCTGGTGGAAGAGGGCGGTGAGCGTGTGGAGATCAGCCTGTCTGAAAGCAAAATCCGTTTTGCGGTCGGCGGTTCGGTACTGGTATCGAAGCTGATTGACGGCGCCTTCCCGGATTATGAACGCGTCATCCCCACCGGTAACGATAAGGTGATGGAAGTCGATGGTCGCGTGTTCGCTCAGGCGGTCGATCGTGTGTCGGTCATCACGTCGGAAAAATCGCGTGGCATCAAGCTGGCGATGTCGCCTAACACGCTCACTCTGACCGCAAGCTCAGCGGAGCAGGGCACAGCGACGGAAACGCTAGCGGTTGCCTACGGCGCCGATGCGGTAGAGATTGGCTTTAACGCTCGCTACCTGCTGGATATGATGCAGCAGGTCGAAGGCGATACCGCGCAGTTTGTGTTTGCTGATTCGGCGTCGCCCACCATCGTGCGTGACCCGTCAGACGTTGGTGCGCTCTACGTGATCATGCCCATGCGGGTGTGATGAATCCGCGCGCCCCAGTGGCGTGATTTGCCATGCACCCCTGCACACATGCCATAACGGAATTATGGCTGGAAAATTTCCGTAGCTATACGTCGTACCGCGTGCAGATTGCACCGGCACCGGTGGTATTAAGCGGTGCGAACGGTGCAGGGAAAACCAATATTTTAGAAGCGATTTCACTATTCTCGCCGGGTCGCGGTCTGCGCAGCGCTACACTTTCCGAGATGGATCACCGCTGCCTTGCGGGTGAGAGCCTGCCCTTCGTGGTGTCAGCCAAACTGCGCGCCGGCGAGCAGACCATTCAGCTAGGCACCGCGCGTGACACCAGCAGTGCACGCGAATCGCGCATCGTGAAAGTGGACGGCGAAAAACTTAGTCGCCATAGCGCGCTCACGCAGACCATGTGCCTGCTGTGGCTTACGCCGGCGATGGATCAGCTGTTGGTCAGCGGCCAGTCCGCTCGCCGCGCCTGGCTTGACCGTTTGGTATTCGCCTTCGACGCCGAGCATGCCGCGCGTGTCAGCGCCTACGAGCACGCGATGCGCGAACGAAACCGCATCTTCAAACGCTACGACGCGCCGGATGACCAATGGCTCAGCGTGCTGGAGCGCGACATGGCCGCCCACGGCGTGGCGATGGTGATCGCGCGGCTGGAAGCGATCTTACGAATCAACGCGGCGATGGAAACGATGCCCAGTATCTTCCCTAAAGCCTCGTTGGCACTGATGGGCGAAAGCGAAGCGTTACTTGCTGAAGGGGCAAGTGCGCTGCAGGCCGAAGAAGCGATGATGGCGCGGCTTGCGGCCTCCCGCGCGGCGGATGCACGGGCGCACCGCGCGCTTGCCGGGGCGCATAAATCCGAGGTTATTGCCTGGCATCTGGGCAAAAATATCAAGGCAGAACAAGGCTCTACGGGTGAACAAAAAGCCGTCCTGCTCAGCGTGCTGATGGCGGCAGCCCTCGCCAGAAATGACTGGGCGGGCGCGCCGCCCATCGTGCTGCTGGATGAAGTGGTGGCCCACCTGGATGTGGAAAAGCGCCAATGCCTGTTTGACCTGATAGCTAGCACTGCTATACAGGCGTGGCTAACAGGCACAGATGCTAGCGATTTTAGTGGTTTGGCACCTCACGCAACGATGCTAAAAATCGGTGAGTGATCAACCCGGTTTAGAATTTTTTTCAGGAACGATTATGGGCGCAGAGAAAGCACACGATATGAGCGAGCAACCAGCCTACGGCGCGGATTCGATTAAGGTACTCAAAGGTCTTGAGGCGGTGCGCAAGCGTCCGGGCATGTATATCGGCGATACGGATGATGGTTCCGGTCTGCATCACATGGTCTATGAAGTGCTCGACAACGCGATCGATGAAGCGCTCGCCGGTCACTGCGATTTGGTGCAGGTGTGCATCAACGAAGATGGCTCGGTGACGGTGGAAGATAATGGCCGCGGCATTCCGGTGGACATGCATAAGGGCGAGGGTCGCAGCGCTGCCGAAGTGATCATGACCGAGCTGCATGCGGGTGGAAAATTCGATCAGAATTCCTACAAAGTATCCGGCGGATTGCACGGCGTTGGTGTCTCGGTGGTCAACGCGCTTTCCAGTTGGCTGGAGCTGGTGATCTGGCGCGACGGTAAAGAGCACGCCATGCGTTTTGAACACGGCGTGGCCACTGCTCCGCTCAAAGTCACCGGCGATGCGAAGGGCAAAAAAGGCACGCGCGTGACGTTCTTCCCGTCGTCAGAAACCTTCACGCAGATTGTGTTTGATTACACCACGCTGGAACACCGCATCCGCGAATTGGCGTTTCTGAATTCCGGCGTGCGCATTATTTTGAAAGACGCGCGCGGCGAGCCGAAAGAAGTCGAATTTTATTACGAAGGCGGCACCGAGGCGTACGTGCAATATCTTGATCGCAGCAAGAACGCGGTGCATCCTACCATTGTGGTATCCGGCGAGAAAAATGGCATTTCGGTGGAAGTCGCGATGCAGTGGAACGACAGCTATCACGAAAATACGCTGTGCTTTACCAACAATATCCGCCAGCGCGATGGTGGTACGCATTTGATCGGTTTTCGCGCCGCACTGACGCGTTGTATCAATAATTACGCGACCGAAAGCGGCATCGCTAAAAAAGAGAAGGTCGATTTATCTGGCGATGATGCGCGCGAGGGGCTGACCTGCATTATCTCGGTCAAAGTGCCGGATCCGAAATTTTCGTCGCAAACGAAAGATAAACTGGTGTCGTCCGAAGTGCGTCCGGTGGTGGAAGGTATTTGCGCCGATAAACTCGCGCAGTGGCTGGAGGAAAATCCGGCGCACGCTCGAAGCGTGATCGGCAAAATTGTCGAGGCGGCGGCGGCGCGTGAAGCGGCGCGTAAGGCGCGTGAGCTGACGCGACGTAAAGGCGCGCTGGATATTGCCAGTCTGCCAGGAAAACTGGCCGATTGTCAGGAACGTGACCCCGCACTTTCCGAGCTGTTCATTGTGGAAGGGGACTCGGCGGGTGGTTCCGCCAAGCAGGGGCGAGATCGCCGTACGCAGGCGATTTTGCCGCTGAAAGGGAAAATCCTCAACGTCGAGCGTGCGCGGTTTGACAAAATGTTGTCGTCGCAAGAAGTCGGCACGCTTATCACCGCGATTGGCACCGGCATTGGCCGCGAGGAATTTAACGCCGACAAGGCGCGCTACCATAAAATCATCATCATGACCGATGCCGACGTCGATGGCTCGCACATTCGCACGCTGCTACTCACCTTCTTCTACCGCCAAATGCCGGAGCTGATCGAGAAAGGCTATCTCTATATCGCGCAGCCGCCGTTGTATAAAATCAAGCGCGGACAGGCGGAAAAATACCTGAAAAACGATGCGGCGCTGGAGGCGTATCTGATCGATACCGCCGCCGAAGATGCGGTACTGAAAACATCTGCCGGAGAAGTGGCTGGCGAGGCTCTGCGCAGCTTAATGCTGCAAGCCAAGCAGTTTGAAAATTTATGCGCACCGCTCACCCGCCGCGTGCCGTTATTCATGGTCGAAGCCGCGGCCATGGCCGGCATGTTCGAGGATGGCAATACTGCTGAATTTGACCGTATTTTGAACGCCTACAGCCCCGATGGCGGCGGTTGGAAAGCTGAAAAAACTGGCGCAGGCTTTACCGTAACGCGCACGCTACGGAGCGTCGTCGAACATGTGCTGCTGGATGAAAAATTCCTGAACGCTCGTGAAGCGCGAGAGTTGGCGGCGATGTACGAAAGCATCCGTAAGACTTACGCTGCCAAGCAACAATTTGTGCGTAAAACCTTTGAGGCCGTGGTGTATAACCCGGGAGATCTGGCGCGCGCCGTAGTAGATTCCGGCAAAAAAGGTGCGACGATTCAGCGCTTTAAGGGGCTGGGCGAAATGAACCCCGAGCAGCTGTGGGAAACCACGCTCGATGCCACCAAACGCACCTTACTGCGCGTCAATGTGCATGACGCGGCCGATGCGGATGAGGCCTTCAGCACCCTCATGGGCGATGTGGTCGAGCCCCGCCGCGACTTCATTCAAGCCAACGCCCTAAAAGCGGATATTGACGCCTAGTTAAGTGGTTAGTGGCCAGTAGCCAGTAGTGGATGCCGGCGTGCTGTCGCGACCGGCAGGAAGGTGCGCGTTAAGCCGGCCAACCTTGGTATATACTTATTCCAATTAAGAATTACACATTTGTCATTCCTGCGAAAGCAGGAATCTAGCAATTTAACAAATGGATGCCAGCTTTCGCTGGCATGACAAATTGTAACATTATTTATTGAAACGAGTATATTAACGTTTTCTTTACCTCATCCTGCGACAATGCAAGGCAGTGAGGTAGGCTTATGTCTGGTGAAGATCCTATTATTGCAGGAGCTATGGCGAGAAATGCAGCGAAGGAAGCGGCTACAAAAGCGACGCTTGCGCGAGTTAATATTGAGAATATCAGCCCTGAAACATTAAAAGAAATAGCACGTTACGCGCATGCAAGTGGAGTGACACGCAGCGATCCTTTATTGCTTGGTCTTATTTCAGCAAGCTATGACGTAGGTGAAGTTCGTACAGAATTCGTGAATGGCGAATTAGCGGGGCTTTCACATGAAGCTCAGTTTACGATTGGATTACTTGCAGGGATGAAGAAAGAAGACATTCATATAACTGCAGGCGGTGGAGTAAAGCCAATACCACGTGACAAATTTAGTGAAGGTCTCGAAGCCGCTCTCAATTTAGCTGAGAATAAAGGGATTGCTCCTGGGATTTTTGTTGCAGAGGCAGAAAAGTCCTCGGTATCAGCAAGGCTTGCTAAACAAGCTAGTAATCCTACCGCACTGTCTGTAAACGTTCAGGAGCAAACTATAGAATGCTCAAGAATATTGAGAGATCATAAAGCTAGAATGGAAGCGCAAGTAAATGGAGAATCAGTGACTATTTGTGCTCCAGGCGCCACCCCAGCCATCGCTTCGGTTACCAGTGCGCAAGCAATAAGGCCTTAGGCAGAGATAATCCCCCTTGCTTTCTTCATGCGCCGCATGTATAAGACGCTAAAATAAATACACACACAGCAAGAAGGTGGCCTTCCAGCCGCCTTTTTTGTTGCCAAAATTCTGGAGTTTTGACCGTGAGCACCTTAGTGCAAACCATCACCGATCTGATCACGCCTACGGCAGAAAGCCTTGGCTACCGCGTGGTGCAGATCAAGTTTAACGAAACCAGTCGCAACCGCACGCTGCAGATTATGGCCGAGCGCCTGTCTGACGGCGGCATGGGGCTGGATGACTGCGAGAAACTCAGCCGCTCGCTCTCGGCTGTGCTGGATGTGAACGATGTAATCGAGCAGGCCTACCGGCTGGAAGTCAGCTCGCCGGGGATTGACCGTCCGCTCACCCGTGCGCAGGATTACGTTGATTATCAAGGATTTCTGGCGAAGTTGGAAACCCGCCTGCCGGTGCAGGGTCGCAAGCGTTTCACCGGCGTGCTGGCGGGGGTGGAAGGCGAACAGATTCATTTGGAGGTAGATGGTGTGCGCCAATTATTGCCGCTATCCAACATCGCCAGCGCGAAACTGGTACTCACCGATGAACTGATTAAAGCCCATCAGGCGCGCTACGCGTCGTAGATGAGCATTGACGAACTGAAGAAATGACGAATTGAAGCATTAAAGGAGTTTTTATGGCACTGGCACAACATATTCACGGCTCGACCGAAATGCTGCAAATTGCAGATGCGGTGGCGCGCGAGAAAAACATCGACCGCGAAACGGTGATCGAGGCGATGGAAAACGCGATTCAGATCGCGGGGCGCAAAAAATACGGTCTTGAGCACAATATTCAGGCCAGCATTGACCGCAAAACCGGTGCGATTGCGCTGTTTCGCATCACCGATGTGGTGGAAGAAGTGGAAAATCCTGCCCATCAACTCACCGTGAAAGATGCTAACCGCCGTGGCGGTAATTTTAGCGTAGGCGATCAGATTCGTGATGATCTGCCGCCGATTGATTTTGGTCGTATCGCCGCCCAGACCGCCAAGCAGGTCATTGTGCAGAAAGTGCGTGATGCGGAACGTGAGCGTCAGTTTGAAGAGTTCAAAGACCGCGTGGGCGATATTGTCAACGGCACGGTGAAGCGTGTGGAATACGGCAACGTCACGGTTGATTTTGGTCGCGCTGAGGCCGTGATTCGTCGTAACGAACTCATCCCGAGAGAGAATTTCCGCGTCGGCGATCGCATCCGCGCCTATATTCACAGCGTCACGCGTGAAAAAAGCGGGCCGCAAGTGTTCCTCTCGCGTGTGAAGCCTGAGTTTCTGGCCAAGCTGTTCGTGCAGGAAGTGCCAGAGATTTACGACGGCGTGATCGAGATTAAAGCCGTGGCGCGTGATCCGGGAAGCCGCGCGAAAATTGCGGTGATGTCGAATGATCCCAGCGTGAATCCGGTGCTCTCGTGCGTGGGTGTACGCGGTAGCCGTGTGCAAGCGGTGGTATCTGAGCTTCAGGGCGAGAAAATTGACATCGTCGAGTGGGCGGAAGATCCGGCAACGTTTGTGGTCAACGCGCTCTCATCGGCTGAGGTGAGCAAGGTCGTGATCGATGAAGATGCAGGGCGGATTGAAGTCGTCGTGCCGGATGATCAGCTCTCGCTGGCGATTGGCCGTCGTGGCCAGAACGTGCGCCTGGCTGCACAACTCACCGGCTGGCACATTGATATTCTGACCGAGGAAACCGAGTCAGAGCGCCGGACACAAGAGTTCAACCGCTTATCTGGCATGTTTGTCGATGCCCTTAACGTTGAAGAAGTGATCGCGCATTTGCTGGTCACCGAGGGTTACAGCACGGTGGAAGAAGTCGCGTACGTGCCGATTGAAGATCTGGCGCAGATTGAGGGCTTCGATGAAGCCGTCGCCGAAGAGCTCAGCCGCCGCGCGAATGAGTATATCGAGCAGAAAGAGCAGGATCTTAAAGACAAGCTCAGCGCTGCCGGAGCCGAAGAGGCATGGGTAAGTTTTGAAGGTATTTCGCTCGAGCAAAAAGTAAGCTTGCTCGCGCATGATATCAAATCGCGCGATGATTTCGCCGGTCTGTCGACCGATGATTTCTACGACATGCTGCCAAAACCTGGCATCGCGCGTGAAGAAGTTGAGGCCATGATTATGGCGCTGCGCAGCGAGCTTTGGGCGTAGTGTCACTGTGTCACTCTGAGTAAAGCGAAGAGTCTCATTTTCGTTGATGAGATCCTTCGCTTGCGCTCAGGATGACTATTCAATGAGGATCCCTCCGTGCCCAAACAGTCTCCACTGCGAACATGCTTAATCACGAGAGAGGAACGTGATAAATCCGCGCTAATGCGCTTTGTTGTCGCCCCGGATGGTGCGCTGGTGCACGATATTACCGGCAAGCTGCCCGGGCGCGGCATGTATCTGGCGCTGGATAAAAACCTGCTGATCGAGGCAATCGAGCGCAAGGCCTTCTCGCGGGCTTCGGGACGGGCTGTGTACGTGTCACAAGGCTTTGAAGCCCTTGTCGAATCGCAACTGGAAGAGCGTGTGCTGCAAGCGCTATCGCTGGCGCGCAAGGCTGGGCAGGCCATTTGCGGATTTGATAAATGTCTGGAAGCGACCCGCGCCGAAGATGTGCTGTGCATGCTGCACGCGCGGGATGCAGCAAGCGATGGGCTGCGCAAGCTAAGCCCTATGAAAAGTGATGGAAATCCCTGCTTTTCTTCGACGCTTTATTTCACGCGCGAGGCGCTCTCACGCGTGATGGGTGCAGAAAATGTGGTGCATGTCGCGGTGCTTGAGGGGCAGGCAGGGCAATTTTTTCTAACTCAACTGCGCCGTTTCGCTTTATTTATTGAAAAAACCCCTCTATAAGTCCGCCACTTTTAACGACTCACTGATGAAATGGTTTGATTGACGCTGATTATGTCCGATACTGATAGCAATAAAAAAGATGCATTAAAACTCAGCTCGCCGGGCACGCTGTCGCTGACGAAAACCGTGGAATCCGGCCAGGTGCGCCAGAACTTCCAGCGTGGCCGCTCGAAAACGGTGACGGTGGAAGTCAAGAAAACCCGCACCTTTGCCCGCTCGCAAAGCGGTATGGTGGAAGTGCAGCGTGAAGCATCGGAAGCAACGAAGCAGCGCATCTTATCGCAAGCCGAGCGTGAAGCGCGCTTAAAAGCGCTGCAGCAGGTCGAGCGTAACGATGAAGCGTTGAGCTATCAGGTGGTCAAGCCCACACTTTCCTTCAAAAAACGCCGCGACGACGAAGACGATGAGAGCGACATCGAAGAGGTGGTAGAAGAAGTCGTAACCGAAGCAGTTGAGCCGGTAGAAAGCACAGAGCCGGAAGAGAAAAAACCCGCACCGGTCGTAGAAAAGAAGGACGAGAAAAAACCCTACGTCTCGCCGTTTGAAGAACTGGCCGCGCGTAACCTCGCGCGCATGAAAGATGCGCCGTCGAACCGTGCAGCGTCAACTGCACGTACAGGCACGGCAGCGGCTGCAGCGCCAAGTAATCCTGCATTCAAGCGTCCGGCAACGGGGCTTGCGCCGCGCCGCGACGTAGATGAATCCGCCGAAGCCAAACAGGCAAAAAAGGCCAAAACCGCAGGCGATGATGCACGTCGTACCGGTAAGCTCACCATCGCGCAGGCGCTGGGGATGGATGATGAAATCAAGGTGCGCTCGCTGTCTTCAGTGAAGCGTCAGCGCGCAAAAATTGCGAAGAAAACGGCGGGCACGCCATCGGCGCTGCAGGAAAAAATCATGCGCGATGTGGTGATTCCTGAAACCATCACCGTGCAGGAGCTGGCCAACCGTATGGCCGAGCGCGTGGTGGATGTAATTAAGGAACTGATGAAACTGGGCACCATCGCCACCCCGCATCAGGCGATTGATGCCGATACCGCCGAGCTGATTTGTGGAACATTCGGCCACAATTTCAAGCGCGTTGCCGAGTCGGACGTGGAAGATCAGCTGGTGCTGGAAGAAGATAACGACGACCATTTGCTGCCGCGCCCACCGGTGGTGACGATTATGGGTCACGTCGATCACGGGAAAACCTCGCTGCTGGATGCGCTGCGCTCGACGAATGTGGTATCTGGCGAGGCAGGCGGTATTACCCAGCATATCGGCGCTTATCAGGTGAAGCTGCCTTCAGGTCAGCACGTCACGTTCCTTGATACGCCAGGTCACGAAGCCTTTACCGCCATGCGTGCGCGCGGCGCGAAAGTCACCGATATTGTGGTGCTGGTAGTGGCCGCCGATGACGGGATTATGCCGCAGACCCAGGAAGCCATCAGCCACGCCAAAGCGGCCGGTGTGCCGATTATTGTGGCGGTCAATAAAATTGATAAGCCTTCTGCCGATCCGCAAAAAGTGAAGGCAGCACTGATGAATTATGAACTCGTGCCGGAAGAATTCGGCGGCGATGTGATGACGGTGGATGTCTCGGCTCTGCAGCGCTTGAACCTCGATAAATTGCTGGAAGCCATTTTGCTGCAAGCCGAAGTGATGGAGCTGAAAGCCAATCCGGATCGTAAAGCATCCGGTTCGGTGGTCGAAGCCAAGGTCGATAAAGGTCGCGGTACGGTGGCAACCGTGCTCGTGCAACGTGGCACGCTTAAAACCGGCGATATCGTGGTTGCCGGTAGTGCATACGGCCGCGTGCGTGCGCTGGTAAATGATAGCAGCGAGCAGATAGCAGAAGCCGGCCCCAGCGTGCCGGTCGAGATTTTGGGACTGGATCAGCCCCCCGAAGCGGGAGATGAATTTGCGGTCGTCGAAAGTGAAAAAGCCGCGCGCGAAATTACCGAATACCGTAAAGGCAAAGAGAAAAAACGTGTGGCGCTGGCGTCCGCCAAATCAGTGGATCAGCTGTTTGCTGCTGCCGGTTCCGGTGCGGTGAAGGAATTCAACGTGATCGTGAAATCTGACGTTCACGGCTCCACCGAGGCGATTGTTGGCTCACTAGCGCGCTTTGACGGCGATGAGGTGAAAGTACGCGTGATCCATTCTGGCGTCGGCGCGATCAATGAGTCTGACGTGACGCTGGCATCCGCCACCGGCGCGATGCTGATTGGCTTTAACGTCCGCGCGATGCCCAAAGCGAAAGACTTAGCCACCGCCCAAAAGCTCGACATCCGCTATTACTCGATCATCTACCAACTGATTGACGATGTGAAAGCCGCACTTTCCGGAATGCTATCGCCTGATCTGCATGAAGAATTTATCGGCTACGCAGAGATTCGCGATGTGTTCAACATCACCAAAGCGGGCAAAGTGGCGGGCTGCATGATCACCGATGGGGTGGTCAAGCGCGGCGCGAAAGTGCGCCTGCTGCGCGACAATGTGGTGATTCATGAAGGTACGCTCAAAACCCTCAAACGCTTTAAGGATGAGGTGAAGGAAGTGAAATCCGGCTTCGAATGCGGGATGGCCTTTGAGAATTATGAAGACATCCGCAGCGGAGATATGATTGAGTGCTTTGAAATCAAATCGGTAGCGCGCACGGTTCAAGCCAAAGCTGCCGAGGTGAATGCCTAATTCATCCCCCGCCCAAGGAAGGTGCCCGTGGAACATACAGCCCATATGCCCTCTCAGCGTCAGCTTCGCGTTGGCGAGGCGGTGCGCGGCGCACTGGCGATGATTTTTGCGCACCGGGAAACGCACGTCCCCGTACTCGATAGCGCGTCGATTACGGTCTCAGAAGTGCGCATTAGTCCCGATCTGAAAAACGCTACCGTATTCGTGATGCCGCTTGCCGGCTCCGGCAAAGAAGAGGTGATGGCCGCGCTGAAAGAATATGCCGGTCACATTCGCCGCTTGATGAATGAGAAAATCGTGCTGCGCTATTCGCCGAAACTTTACTTCAAGCTCGATACCAGTTTTGAAACGGCCAGCCGCATCAACACGCTGCTCAATAGTGAAAAGGTCAAGCCAGATCTTGGGTAGCGATATTCGTCACTGCCTGAATTTTGCTTAGCAAAATTCTAGGGCAGTCCGCACGGATACAAATGACAATAGGTGTGATCTTCACTGGAACAAGTATAACGAGAAAACCCGCATGCCCCCATCTGCCACCTCGCTGCACGGTATTGTGGTGATTGATAAGCCGCTTGGCCTGACCTCGTTTGATGTGGTCAGCCGTGCGCGCCGCATTTTGGGGTTGAAAAAAATTGGCCACGCTGGAACGCTTGATCCGCTCGCCACGGGGGTGTTGCCGCTCGCGCTGGGAGAGGGCACGAAGTGCCTGCATCTGCTGACGGATGCTTCAAAAACGTACCGCTTTCGTATTCGCTTCGGCGAGGCACGCAGTACCGAGGATGCAGAAGGGGAAGTTACCCACACTTCAGATAAACGGCCATCCAGTTCGGATATTCTTACTATACTAACTGATTTTACTGGAAAAATTACACAAGTTCCCCCTAAATATAGTGCGATAAAGCTTGGGGGTAAGCGTGCCTATGATCTGGCCAGATCGGGTCAGGAAGTGCGTATGCCGCCCCGTCAGGTAACGGTGCATTCCCTGGTGTTGGTGCGCCAGCTAAACGTGGATGAGGCAGAGTTTCTGACCACGGTGAGCAAGGGAACCTATATACGCTCGCTGGCGCGTGACATGGCGCTAAAGCTGGGCACGTGCGGCTATGTAAGCTTTCTCAGGCGCGAGGCGGTGGGTACGTTTGAGGCGTCCGGTGCGATTTCGCTGGATTTTTTAGAAGAACAGGTGCATAAGGGCGCCGGCTTTGGGGCTCGCCCCTGGCTCTTTCCGCTTATTTCCCTGCTGGACGGTATCCCGGCTTGCGAGATTGCAGAAAGCGATCTCACTCGGATTCGGTGTGGTCAGGCCTTGCAGATCGCGGATGCTCCCTGCGGAGCGGTGGCGATCACCTGCAAGGGATCGCTGGTGGCTTTCGGGCAATCAGACGGTATCTGGCTTAAACCCTCCCGTGTGCTGAATGTTGAACCTTAGATACCGATAGATAAGGAACTACCATGACCATTACGGCTGAACGTAAAACTGAAATTGTGAAACAATACGCTACCGCGAAAGATGACACCGGCTCGCCGGAAGTGCAGATTGCACTGCTTACCGAGCGCATTAACGGTCTGACCGATCATTTCAAAACCCATAAGAAAGATCACCACTCGCGTCGTGGTCTGTTGATTATGGTGGGTCGCCGCCGCAGCTTGCTCGATTATTTGAAAGCCAAAGACTCGAAGCGCTACAGCGATCTGATCGGCAAGTTAGGCATTCGTAAATAAATATTTCAAAGCGGCTGCATGGTGTAGCCGCTTTTTTTGTACCAGGCAGATTGTGGTGATTGCGCCCTGCCTACAGGTGCTTTGTTCATGGCGCAATCACAGGCTCCTTGCCTGATGCGGTGTAGAGAGAGAATCACAGCGGTCATGTGGGGGAAAGAGGAAAAAGACTATGTTTGAGATTACACGTAAATCGATGGAGTGGGGTGGTCGCACCCTGACACTGGAAACCGGCCGCATGGCGCGCCAAGCAACGGGCTCGGTTCTCGTTACTTACGGTGAAACTGTGGTGCTTTGCACCGTGGTGGCTGCTAAAAACCCCAAGCCGGATATTGATTTCTTCCCGCTCACGGTTCATTACGTTGAAAAAACCTACGCTACGGGCAAAATTCCCGGTGGCTTCTTCAAGCGCGAAGGCCGCCCTTCAGAGAAAGAAACCCTGGTATCGCGTTTGATCGACCGCCCGATTCGCCCGCTCTTTCCAGCAGGCTTTTACAATGAAACACAGGTGGTCTGCACCGTGGTTTCCCACGACATTGAAAACGATGCCGATATTCCCGCGATGATCGGCGCTTCGGCAGCACTGGCGATTTCCGGTGTGCCGTTTATGGGCCCCGTGGGTGCAGCAAAAATCGGCCAGATTGATGGCCAGTTTGTGCTGAATCCCACCAAGACGCAAATTGCTGAGAGCGAACTTGATTTGATTGTGGCGGGTACGGCTACCTCGGTATTGATGGTGGAGTCTGAGGCGAAAGAACTCTCAGAAGAGCGTATGTTAGACGCGGTGATTTTTGCGCAGAAAAGTTTCGCACCGGTGATCCAGCTGATCATTCAGTTTGCAGAGAGCTCCGCAAAAGAGCCGTGGGATTTTACCCCCGCTTCCTATCCGGAAGAACTGCTCGCCGGTATCCGCGCGATGGCAGAGGCTGGCCTGCGTGATGCGTACAGCAAAACCGTGAAGCAAGAGCGCGTCAGCGCGATTGATGCGATTAAAAGCGTCGTGAAAAAGCAGTATGTGGAAGAAGAAGGCCAGAACGAAAAAGTAGTTGGCTCGATTCTCAAACAACTCGAGCAGGACATTGTGCGCACCGCGATTGTGAAAGAGCACAAGCGTATCGACGGGCGCGGCCTGGCCGATATTCGCCAGATCGTCTGCGAAACCAGCGTGCTGCCACGCACGCACGGTTCGGCGCTGTTTACGCGCGGCGAAACGCAGGCGCTGGTCACCACCACGCTTGGCACCTCGCAGGATGAGCAAATGATCGACGCGATCGACGGCACCTACGATGAGCGTTTCATGCTGCATTACAACTTCCCGCCATACTCGGTGGGTGAGGCGACCCCGATGCGTCCGCCCGGACGCCGCGAAGTCGGCCACGGCAAACTGGCATGGCGCGCGCTTCGCCCGATGTTGCCGAGCAAAGATGCGTTCCCCTACACGCTACGCATTGTGTCGGAGATTACCGAATCGAACGGTTCTTCGTCGATGGCAACGGTGTGCGGTTCTTCGCTCGCGCTGATGGATGCGGGTGTGCCGCTGGTGCGTCCGGTTGCAGGTATCGCCATGGGGCTGATTTTAGAGGGCAAAGATTTTGCCGTTCTCTCCGACATTCTGGGCGATGAAGATCACCTCGGCGATATGGATTTCAAAGTCGCGGGTACCGAAAAAGGCGTGACCTCTCTGCAGATGGATATCAAGATCAATGGTATCACGGAAGAGATCATGCGTGTCGCGCTTACGCAAGCCAAGCAAGGGCGTACGCATATTTTAGGTGAAATGGCCAAGGCTCTCACCGCGCCACGCACCGAGCTTGCGATGCATGCGCCGCGCATTACCTCACTGCAGATTGATAAAGAGAAAATCCGCGAAGTGATTGGTAGCGGCGGCAAAGTGATTCGCGAGATTACCGAGTCCACCGGCACCAAAATCGACATCGAGGAAGATGGCACTATCCGCATTTTCGCCACCACCGGTGAGGCAGCGGAAGCAGCCAAAGCCTGGATCAGTGGGATTGTGGCGGTGGCTGAAATCGGCAAAATCTATGAAGGCAAAGTCGTGCGCATCGTTGATTTCGGCGCGTTCGTGAACTTCATGCCAGGTCAGGATGGGCTGGTGCATATCAGCGAAATGGCCGATCACCGCGTGGCGCAGGTCACCGATGTGCTTGCTGAAGGCCAGGTGGTGAAAGTGAAAGTACTTGAAATTGATGGTCGCGGCAAAGTGCGCCTGTCGATGAAAGTCGTGGATCAAGCCACCGGCGAAGATTTATCCGACCAGTACGAAATGGCCGGCAAATCGATGCGTCGCAAGCGCAGCGGCGAAGCCGCTGAAGCGTAGATTTTTCTACGCCAAGGATTGAAGAAGGGCACGGCGAACACTCGCCGCGCCCTTTTTTTATTATAAAAATAAAAAAATGATGCCGAAATCTAAGATGATTAAAAATGATTAAAAACAAACCAATAAAAAGGGCCTGCAAGCAGGCCCTTAAAGTCAAAATTCTCGTTTTTTAAGTCGTCAGTAAATTACATACCCATCAGAGAGATAGGCTTTACTACTTTCTTAGCAGCTGGCTTCTTAGCTACTTTTTTTTTAGCAGCAGGCTTTTTAGCAGCGGTTTTCTTCGCTACTTTTTTCGCCGGCGCTTTTTTAGCTACGGTCTTTTTAGCTACTTTTTTCTTAGCAGCTGGCTTCTTAGCTGCTTTTTTCTTAGCAGCTGGCTTCTTAGCGGACTTCACTACTTTTACGGCAGTGCTTTTTGCTACGGTTTTCTTTTTAGCAGTCTTTTTTGCTGCAGGTTTTTTTGCAGCGGTCTTCTTTTTTGCGATTGCCATCATGGCCTCCATCAAAAGGTTAACAACAACTGCAACTAATCACATTTTTATTAGTCATTACTATCAGTGATGCACAATCATGAAAGTTAAGGCATCATTTTTTTTTCATCATGACTTGTTTGTTGCGCGCGCAACACAGTGATGTGCTGCAGTGCATGGCAACACGCGCGATGATTCTATCGACCGCAATTATTTTTTGCGCAGTAATTCCGCGATCAAAAATGCAAGCTCCAGCGACTGCGATGCATTCAGACGCGGATCGCAGTGCGTGTGATAACGGTTGGATAAATCCAGATCGGAAATGGCCTGTGCGCCGCCCAAACACTCGGTGACGTCTTGCCCCGTCATTTCAAAATGCACGCCGCCACCGACCGTGCCTTCGGCGTGATGGATGGCAAAAAACTTTCGCACCTCCGACAAGATGTCGGTGAACTTGCGCGTTTTATATCCGGTCGGCGATTTGATGGTGTTGCCATGCATCGGATCGCACGACCAGACGATCTGGCGGCCTTCTTCTTTCAGCGTGCGAACCAACGCGGGAAGATGCTGCTCGATTTTAGTCGCGCCCATGCGCGCAATGAAGGTGAGGCGCCCCGCTTCGTTTTTCGGATTCAGGACATCGCACAGCTTAAGCAGATCATCGCGCGTCATGGAGGGGCCAACTTTGCAACCAATCGGATTGGAAACGCCGCGCAGAAATTCTACATGCGCATCGTCCGGATTGCGGGTGCGATCACCAATCCACAGCATGTGCGCGGAGCCGACAAAATGCTCGCCTGAATCTTTATCGATGCGGGTGAGGGCGGCTTCGTAGTTTAGAAGCAGCGCCTCGTGCGAGGTGTAAAACCGCGCCTCGGAAAGCTCGCCCATCGTGTCGAGATTAAGGCCGGTGGCGGTGATGAAATCGAGGCAGTCATTAATGCGGTCAACAATCTGCGCGAAATGTTTTCCCTGCGGCGAGCCTTTGACGAAATCGGCATTCCATTTCGAGACGCGACTGAGTGCTGCGTAACCCGAACGCGCCAGCGAGCGCAGAAAGTTGAGCGTGGCGGCAGATTGATAGTAAGCCTGCATCAAGCGCTCAGGGTTTGGTGCGCGCGCAGTTTCATCAAACTCGACACCGTTAATCATATCGCCGCGGTAACTTGGTAGCGACACATCGCCCTTCTTCTCCATATCGTCGGAACGTGGTTTGGAAAATTGTCCGGCAATGCGGCCAACTTTGATCACGGGCGATCCCGCGCCATACATCAGCGCGATGGTCATTTGAATCAGCGCGCGGAAAAAATGGCGTAGATTGGTTTCGTTAAACTCGGCGAAGCTCTCGGCGCAGTCGCCGCCTTGCAATAAAAACGCATGGCCGGAAACGGCGCTGGCCAGTTCACGCTTCAGCTGACGAATTTCTTCTGCCGATACCAGAGGCGGTACACCTGTGAGTCTCTGCTCAACATCTGTCAGCGCGTTCGCATCCGGATAGCTTGGCTGCTGTTTAATGGGGTGCGCGCGCCAGCTTTGCGGATTCCAGCCAGAAGCCGCGTGTGTATTGGTAGAAGATGTTTTTTTCGCCTGTGTCATATCGTCCTTGCGTGGGCTTAGCAGATTGCGTAAGCAAACCGGCAGTATATGTAGGGAGCAAGCGCGAAGATGTCTAGCAGCGATTCAGAACATACCATCGCCTTTATGGGCGTGGAAGGGGCGAATGCCGATTTGGCGTGTCGGCAGAACTATCCGTATATGCATACGCTGGCGCTTTCCTCGTTTGAGGAGGTGTTTGAGGCCGTAGCCGAAGGCCGCGCCAAAACCGCGATGATCCCGATTGAAAATTCGCAGGCCGGACGCGTGGCCGAAATTCATAATCTGCTGCCGCGCACCAATCTGCATATTATCGCCGAGCATATGCAGAAGGTGGAGCATCATCTCTACGGGGTGAAAGGTGCCAAGACTGCGGATGTGAAGCATGTCTATTCGCACCATCAGGGGCTGCTGCAGTGCCGTAGCTTCATCCGCGAGCATCAGCTTACCACCCATATTCACGATAATACCGCCACCGCCGCGAAAGATGTGGCTAGCTGGGGCGATGGATCGAAAGCCGCGATTTGCTCGCATCTGGCGGGCAAGCTCTACGGCCTTGATCTTCTTGCTGAGAACATTCACGACGCTGAAGATAACGAGACGTTATTCGTGGTGCTGGCCAAAGAAGGTGTCGACCCCGACCCTGCCGACGGCATGGTGCTCACCAGTCTTTTGTTTACCCTGCGCCATATTCCGGCGGCGCTGTATAAAGCGCTGGGCGGGTTTGCGACCAACGGCATTAACATGCTGAAACTGGAGAGCTACATTCGCGCAGGCGCTCAGCCCAGCGCGCAATTCTTCATGACGTTTGAGGGAAGCCCCAGCCAGCGCCATGTGCAGCTGGCGCTCGAAGAGCTGGGCTTTTTCACCCACAAAGTCTCGGTGCTCGGCGTTTATCCGGCGGATGCCTCGCGCGGGGCGGAATAGGCAAATTAATTTTACCCGAGGCTTTTGGCCTGTTCTTGAAGTATAGCTTCAACCCGCGCCGGTAAGTCGCAGTTAGCTTTGTCGATGATTCGGTCTGCTGGAATACCCAACTTCCGTGCTGTTGTAGTATTGGACTTACTAACGGTGATCTGTTCAGGGACGCTCGTATGCAGAATGATGGGTGTGTGTTTTGCACCGGCCATTTGGCGGATTTTTTTGGCAACACCTAGGCCGGTGACGTGCTTCATATCATAATCAGTAATGATGATGTCTGCCTTGCTAATTTTGATTTCCAATTGCTTGGGGAAAGCATACGGTGCGGTTGTAAACGCCTCCGGCACAACTGTAAGCTTGCAGCGGTCTAGGTGATTTGCAGGAATATCCTTAGTTACATGCACCGTGGTGACGTCGTGACCAGCCCCCTCAAGCGCTATCTTACTTACCACCAAAACATCCGCATCATCATCAATTATTACAATTTTTGCCACAAATTAAACTCCAGGTTGAATCGCTATCCTAGATTTAATCCTAAAAATATTAAGTTTTTGTGACAAGCCATAAAAAAATGGCGGGTATTATTCCCTCCAGCTCATCGGATATTCCGGCACATCCAGCGCCATGGCTTCTTGCGTGATTTCCACCGCGTCGCGGGTGTCGATCATCACGGCGAGTTCATCGAGCATATGCACCGGCGCATCTGGTTTGCGATTCTTCTCTGCTGCTTCAGCCAGTGCGAAGGCTTTCGGGTGTGGCCCATGCGCAAAGCCCGCCGGATGCAGGGTGAGCATGCCCGGATGGATATTATCGCGGCTGAAAAACTTGCCCATATGGTAGAAAATAATCTCATCAAAATCGTTGTTGGAATGGTAAAACGGCACTTTCAACGCCCCCGGATCCATCTCGGCGGGGCGGGGTGCGAAGGTGCACACCACAAAGCGGTTGCCGATAAAGGTGGTATGTGCCGATGGTGGCAGGTGGTAACGGTGGCTCATCAGCGGCCTGATGTCACGCCAGTTAATGCGCACCGGTAGATGATCGCCGTGCCAACCGGTGGTATCGAGCGGATTGAACGGGAAGGTGACGGTGGTGAATGTGCCGCGCGAACGCATCACCACGTTCCACTCGCGCTCATCTTTTTGGGCTTCGAAGGCCTCATTCAGCGCCGGAACATCCAGCATGGCGGCATCGAACACGGCGTGTTCGCCGAGCATGCCTTTATCGGGTAGCCTATAGCCATCCGACTTCGATTCGATCAGCAAGATGCGCGCATGGCCATGACAGTTCACCCGCCATTTCAGGCCGCGCGGCAGCACGATATAATCACCCTCACGGAAGCTCAGATGGCCAAAATCGCAAAATAAATCGCCGGAGCCTTCGTGAATGAATAGCAGCTCATCGCTATCAGCATTGGTGACGAGGTGATCCATAGTGCCCGATGTGATCCACATGCGCACCGAGCAGGCGTGGTTGTGAAACAGTGGCACCGCGTGCCAGGGCGAACTGGTGGCGGATTTCAGATTGCGCAGGTCAAAGGCGTAGGGGCGAAGATCACCCTCCCACTTCACCCATCCGGTGGGCTTATGGCGATGGTGAAGATGCGAGCAGGGGCCGAAAAACCCCTCACGGCCAAACTCGCGCTCATAGGTGCCCTCTGGCAAATCGCAGTGCGCCTGGCGCGAATGGGTGCCGGCGGAGCGTGGGAAACTAATGTATTTTTTCATAAGGATACTCGCTATTTGTACAGGGGATACCGTTAGCAAACACAGAGCAGGCGGGCAAGTGCTGCAAAATTGCATGGTTTTTCCTTGACGCGCCCGCATTTGGCGCTATGGTGCCGCCTCTTTTCGGGGTCAAGCGCATATTCCCCTTGCCCGAACTGATTGAAAAAACTGTGGGAATAGAATGAGTTGCAGGAGTACCTATGTCGAAACGTTCTAACGTAAAATACAAAATATCGCGCCATTTGGGCGTGAATCTCTGGGGTCGTGCGAAAGACCCGATTAATCGCCGTGCGTATGGCCCAGGCCAGCATGGCAGCGCCAATACCCGTAAAAAACTGTCCGATTACGGCACCCAGTTGCGCGAGAAGCAAAAGCTCAAAGCCTATTACGGCAACATTACTGAGAAGCAGTTTTATAAAATTTACGTCGAAGCCGTGCGCCAGAAAGGCGATACGTCGGAAAATCTGCTCGGGCTGCTGGAAAGCCGTCTGGATGCGGTGATTTACCGCATGTGCGTGGTGCCGACGGTGTTTGCGGCGCGTCAGCTTGTGAATCATGGTCACGTAAAAGTGAATGGCAAGCGCGTGAACATCCCAAGCTACAACGTGAAAGAAGGCGATGTGATTGAACTGCGCGAGAAAGCCAAGCAAATGGCGCTGGTGCTGGAAGCCGTGCAATCGCCCGAGCGCGATGTGCCTGAATATATCGAGATGGACAGCAAAGCCATGCGCGCCACCTTTGCGCGTAAGCCTAAGCTGATGGATATTCCTTATCCCGTGAAGATGGAACCCAATCTGGTGGTGGAATTCTACTCACGCTAAGTAATGATGCCCGCACTCGGGCATTATCTCCCTGAACTTGGGGCTGCTTTTCTGATAGGAAATGCAGCCCTTTTTGTTATGATGTACGGATGACTGACAGCGAGCCGTACAAACACCTCACCAGCAGCGACATCGAAGTGATTCTGCGCGATAAGGCGGCAGAGCTTGCTGATCTGATGAGGGCCGTCGCCAGCGGCGATCAGGATATTGATCTGAAAATCGCCGAGATGTTAGAGGGCGAGCCAGAGCATGTGCGCATCGCGATCATCGAGAAAGTGAAAGAAGCACTGGCCGAAAAAGAGGCCGAGCGTAGCCGCAAAATTGAAGAAGAACGCGTGCTGCAAAAGCGGCAAGTGCTTGAGCAGCAGCGAATGAATTTTCGTCAGTGGCTGATGTGGATTATGTCGGAAGATACGCTGCGCCGCCTGCGCGATACGTTTGCAATTCAGCCTATCCTTGAGTTAAAAGTCAAAAATATCGGCCTGGATTTATTCCGCCGCGGCGTACTGGTGCAAACCCAGCTACCCGATAAGCAGGATTTGGGCAGTTTATCGGCATCTATTCAGCGTCAGCAAGGCCAAGGCCGCGAGACCGATAAAGGGCGCGGATGATCTGTATGTCATTGCGAGCGATAGCGAAGCAATCCACGCTGTAGTTTCTGGATTGCTTCGTCGCCAGCGCTCCTCGCAATGACAACAAAAACCGCCTGCGCAAAATCACGTCAACACGTTATGCTTTCTGGCTTAATTTGCGGTAGAGTGTGGATTGACCAATGTTCAGCGCCGCTGCTGATTTGGGCACGTGGTCGTCGTAAAACGCCAGTGTTTTCTCAATGATTTCTGCCTCCAGCTCATCCATCGATTTGCGTGTGCCGCTGGGGTGGCTAAGCATCAGCGCATCCTGAGTATTCAGTGTCTCTACCACTTCACTAAGCCGCGCGGGCTGAAGTAGCGGCGTAATATCTTCCGCGCTAATTTCCTCGCGCGCAGAAAGCAGCATGGCGCGTGAGATGCAATTTTCCAGCTCGCGCACATTGCCCGGCCAGCGGTAATCGCGCAGCGTCTGCAGCGCGGACGGGGTAAATATTCTTCGCGCTACTCCTTCCTGTGCGCTCAGGCGCTCCGCAAAAAAATGGATCAGTGGCTCGATGTCCTGTGTTCGCTCACGCAAAGGCGGCAGATGCACCGGCAACACGTTGAGGCGGTAAAACAAATCTTCGCGGAAACTGCCTTGCCCCACATCATCCGCCAGGTCGCGGTGGGTGGCGGAAATAATGCGTATATCCACCGGTACGCTGGCGGGAAGCCCCACCGGCTCGATCTCTTTATTTTGCAGCGCGCGAAGTAACTTGGCCTGAACTTCCGGTGCTAGCTCGCCAATTTCATCGAGAAATAAGGTGCCGCCACTGGCCTCGCGGAATTTGCCAAGTGATTTGGCAATCGCGCCGGTAAAGGCACCTTTTTCATGGCCAAATAGCACGCTTTCCGCGAGATTTTGTGGAATCGCGCCGCAGTTAATCGCCACGAACGGCTTGCCTGAGCGTTTGCTTTCGCCGTGCAGCGCGCGGGCGTAGGCTTCTTTGCCAACGCCGGATTCACCCGTAATCAGCACCGGCAGGTCCGATGCGGCGAGCTTGCGCCCCACGTCAATGCAGCCTTTTAGGCCACCATCGCTGCCGATCAGGCGCTCAAACCCTGACTCTCCCGCCGCATCGCGCTTGAGGCGCGTGATCTCGCGCTGCATGGCGCGTGCCTGCACGGCCTGCTGAATGGAAAGATGCAACCTGGAGGGGATAATCGGTTTCGAGATAAAATCGTAGGCGCCAGCGCGCACGCAGGCAACCGCATCTTCCATTTCGTTGCTCATACTCAGCACGATCATCGGCAGTGCAGGCAGGCGCATTTTGGTTTTTTCAATCAGACTCAGGCCGTTCATTTTCGGCATTTGCAAATCGGTGATGAGCAGGTCAATCAGCGTATGCGCGTCCTCGCGCAGGATCGATTGCATCGCCTCTTCACCGTTGGAAGCGGCGATGACGCGGTGCCCCTCGCGTTCCAGCACGCTTTGCAGCGTCTGGCGCTGTGAGGGTTCGTCTTCGGCAATTAAAATGGTCAGGCTCATGGCAGCGAAGTTGTAGTAAGAGATTGTGAAATTCAAGCTCAAGTTGAGTTCGTGGGGCTGATTGCACTGCAATTTTGATAAAACTGTTATAAAATCTTCATTTACGCGGCTTGGTTTATGAGGCAGAGCAATAGAGTGGAATATAAGGCAGCACCATAAGCCCAAACTAGCGCGGCGGTATCTGCCGATCCGGATAACGTGTCCCTCTTTTATGTTACTCGCGCAGGAGTTGGCCTTCCCTCCCGCTTGCGAGAGAGCATTGGGTGAGGGGCTTTTTATGTGCATCGCCTGAATCGCTCCCCGCGATTCTAGGACGATCCATCTGGACTGCCCTAGAATTTGTGCTGCAAATTCAGGCAGTGACGGTTCGGTGCAGACCACGGTGTTTGCAAGCAAAATCAGGGTGATAGTTTATCGCAGGTTTTGTCATCAAACTGTCATAGTCTTTCGTTATGTATCTCCGCATAGGAGATTTTTTATGACAATAAGACCAAGTGTAACAGGTGTCATAACTAATGGAACAATCCATCAACCAGTCTTATCTATTGATGAGTCAATGAAACAGATTCATCAGCACTTGGATTTGATAGATAAAGCCTCTGAAGATCTTGTTGGATTATTTACTGGTAAAAAAGTAGGCGATTCTGATCCTGAGCGTGGTTGGATAAGTAATGTTGATATGGGAACCCATATTGTAGGCGAGTTGAACAACCTATGTCTTTCACAGGCTCTATCACAGAAAAGATGCGGTAATTCTGAGGTATCTGCTACTGGGTGGTCTATTGGATTTTATGTTCAATGTATTGATGTAGAAATGAAAAAACCTAGGCACCTTATACGGGATCAAGAGATTGCAAAATGGCTTAGAAAGATTGTTGCTGTCTACCAAGAAAGCAGCGATAACGGCAGATATGCTGCAGTAAACAGCCATATTGAATACTCGTTACCTATAGATGAAAGACCTAAAGCTCAGGATTATATGCGGCATTTTCACGACAACTGTCGTGCCATCGCCACCATTGCCCAACAACAGCTTGAGCAAAGAGGTCTGGGGTTTGTAGCCCCAGGTTGATTTTAAGCTCCGTAATCCTCAGAGTCATAGTTTTTTTAACATTAGTTTTACCCGCCAGCTGTCACCCCGGCTTTATGCCGGGGTCTGCGCCATGTTATATTTGGGCGCGGACGGCCGTGACAAGCACGGCATGACAATAGAACTTATTTCTCCACTCGACTCTCGACTCTCGACTCTATAAAACGCTCTTCATGGCATCGAATTCGTTTGGCACTGTGTTTCGTTTCACCACGTGGGGAGAATCCCACGGCGAGGCGATCGGCTGTGTGATTGATGGCTGCCCTTCGCGCATCCCTTTAAGCGAGGCCGATATTCAGCCGTTTCTGGATGCGCGCAAGCCCGGTCAAAACAAATTCACCACCCAGCGTAAAGAACCCGACACGGTGAAAATTCTCTCGGGCGTGTATGAAGGCCTGACGACTGGCACGCCGATCAGCCTGATTATTTACAACGAAGATCAGCGCTCGAAAGACTATTCCGAGATTGCAAACAGCTTTCGCCCGGGCCATGCTGATTACACCTATCAAGTGAAATATGGCCACCGCGATCCGCGCGGCGGCGGGCGCTCATCCGCGCGCGAAACCGCCATGCGCGTGGCGGCCGGTGCGGTGGCGCGGAAGGTGATTGCTTCGATAAGCAACCAGGATTCAGGATTCAGGATTCAGGAAGAAGGCTCCTCCCCCCCTAGCGGGGGGAGGTTGGGAGGGGGGGGCGTAGAAGGATTCGTGTCCATGCAAACTCCCCCACCCCAACCCTCCCCCGTAAAGGGGGAGGGAGTCTCTCTGGGCTCTCCACGGATTATCGGTTATGTCGTGGAAATGGGCGGCGACGGGATTGACCGCGCGAAGTTTGATGCAGACGAAATCAGCCGCAACCCGTTTTGGTGTCCGGATGCGGATGCGGCCGCGCGCTGGGCGGTGATGCTGGATGATGCCCGCAAAAGCGGATCATCGCTGGGTGCCGTTATTGAAGTGGTGGCCGAAGGTGTGCCTGCCGGTTTGGGCGAGCCGATTTATGATAAACTCGATAGCGATTTAGCCCGTGCGATGATGAGCATTAACGCGGTAAAAGCCGTAGAAATTGGCGATGGCTTTGCCGCTGCGCGTTTGCGGGGTGAGGAAAATGCGGATCGCATGAGGATGCAGGATTCAGCATCCGGCATTCAGGATTCAGGGAAAAAGCTGAATGCCGAATCCCGAATCCCGACCCCTCAGTTTCTTTCCAACCATGCCGGCGGTATTTTAGGTGGCATTTCCAGCGGTCAGCCGATTATTGTGCGCTTTGCGGTGAAGCCTACCAGCAGCATTCTCACGCCGGTAGAAACCATCACCGCAACTGGCGAGAACACCGAAATCATCACCAAAGGTCGGCATGACCCGTGCGTGGGCATCCGCGCCGTGCCCGTGGGCGAGGCGATGATGGCCTGCGTACTCGCCGATCATCTGCTGCGGTTTAGAGCGTATAGCTAAGAGGTTACAGGTTTTAGCTTCTTGAACCTAAGAAAATGCGACCCATATGGTTAGTATATTTTTGTCATCCCTGAGCTAGCGGAGTTGCCATGCAAGGCATGGCTTACGAAGCTTCATCGGGGATCTTTAGATTCCCGCCTGCGCGGGAATGACGAGTAAAAACTAAGGAGACCACTATGCCCGCTACTGCGAAAAAAACAAAGCAACCACAACCAACCACCCGCACGTTTAACGCGGAGATTGCCAGCGTGCTGAATCTGATGATTCACGCGCTTTACACCAACCGCGATATTTTTCTGCGCGAGCTGATTTCCAACGCCTCGGATGCCTGCGACAAGCTGCGCTATCTGGCGTTAAGCGATGCGAAGCTGCTGGGTGATACGCCGGATTTGCAGATCGATATTGCATTTAATAAAGACGCAGGCACCATCACGATTGCCGATAGCGGCATCGGCATGAACGAAGACGATTTGGACGCGAATCTGGGCACCATTGCGCGTTCGGGTACGCGCGAGTTTCTTGAAAAATCGAAGCAAAGCGGCATGACTTCTGCCGAGCTGATCGGCCAGTTTGGTGTGGGGTTTTATTCGGCGTTCATGATCGCCAGTCGCGTGGAAGTGCGCACGCGCAAAGCGGGAGAAAACGAAGGCTGGCTATGGATTTCAGACGGTGCGGGGGAGTACAGTATCACCCCGTGTGACAAGCCCACGCGCGGTACGGAAATTACGCTGTTCGTGAAGGACGACGCGAAAGAATATCTGGATAGTTATAAGCTGGAGTTCATTGCCAAAGCGTATTCTGACCATATTTCCTTCCCGATTTTTATCACCGATGCTGAAGGTACGCGCAAGCAGGTCAACGCCGCTAGCGCCATCTGGGCGCGGCCAAAAAGCGAGGTCACGCCCGAGCAAACTCAGGAGTTTTACCGCCACTGCGCGCACATGCCAGGCGAGCCATTTTTAACCCTGCACACTCACGCTGAAGGCACGCTGGAATATAGCAGCCTGCTGTTTGTGCCGAGCATGAAACCGATGGATTTATTCACGCCCGAGCGTCGTACGCGGGTGAAGCTCTATGTAAAACGTGTCTTTATCACCGAAGAAAGCGTCGAGGTGATTCCGCCGTACTTACGCTTCCTGCGCGGGGTGATTGATTCGGCGGATTTGCCGCTCAACATCAGCCGTGAAACACTACAAAAAAATCCGCTGCTGGGAAAAATCCGCGATTCGATCACCAGCAAAGTGCTCTCAGAACTCAAGAAAAAAGCGGAGGCTGAGCCGGAAGCCTACGCGAAATTCTGGGGCAATTTCGGTGCGGTGTTAAAAGAAGGCTTGTGCGAGGCGACCAGCCCCAAAGACAAAATTTTCGATGTCTGCCGCTTTTATTCCAGCACGTCTGACGGCAAGCTGGTGAGTCTGGCAGAGTATCAATCGCGGATGAAAGAAGGGCAGGAGGCGATTTATTTCCTCACCGGTGACAGCGCTCAGAGTTTGGCTAAAAACCCGCATCTGGAAGGCTTCCGCGCGAAAGGTATCGAGGTATTGCTACTTACTGATCATGTCGATGATTTCTGGACAACGCTCAATCAGAACTACCAAGGCATTGCGTTCAAATCGGTGACGCGCAGTGGCGATGCGCTAAACGATGATGCAGCGGATAAGCAAGATAGCCAAGCGATGCAGCCGCTGCTGGATGCGATGAAAACCCTCTACGGCGATCAGGTGCGCGATGTGCGCATTACCAGTAAACTCACCGAAAGCCCCTGCTGCCTTGCGGTAGAGGAGGGCGACATGGACGCGCGGATGGAGCGCTTTTTGATCGATCATCAGCAATTATCTGCGCGGCGCGCGAAAATTTTAGAGATTAATCCGCGCCATCCGGTGTTTCAGGCGTGCGCGGCGAAGGTAACATTCGGCGCGCTGGATGATGAAACGTCCGAAATTTTATGGCTCATGCTTGATCAGGCGCGCTTGCTCGAGGGCGAGCCGCTACCGGACATGCAGGCCTTTTTGTCGCGTCTTAACAAGCGCCTTGTGGTGTAAGGTGGTTGCATCATGCGCGGTTGCTGCTAGAGAGCCTGCATGAGCAGGCTTCGCCTAGGTGTGAATATCGATCATGTGGCTACACTGCGCAATGCGCGTGGTGGTGCGCATCCGTGTCCGGTTCAGGCTGCGCAGATGGCCGAGCGCGCAGGCGCTGACGGCATCACGCTGCATCTGCGCGAAGATCGCCGCCATATTCGTGATGAAGATGTGCTGGCGATTAAGCGCGCCATTTCCATTCCCATGAATTTTGAAATGGCCGCCACCCCCGCGATGCAGGCATTCGCCTTAAAACTCAAACCGCATGCCGTCTGTATCGTGCCTGAGCGCCGTGAAGAACGCACCACCGAAGGCGGCCTGGAGGTGGTAGCAGCCAAAGATTATCTTGCGGCGTTTATCGCGCCGCTTACGCAAGCAGGCATCCGCGTATCGTTATTTGTCGCGGCGGATACGGCACAGATCCATGCCGCAAAAGCCGTGGGCGCACCGGTCATTGAGCTACATACCGGCCACTACGCAGAATGCACGGGCGAGAAACAAGCGCACGCGCTGGAGGCGCTGGCGCAGGCTGCCAGCCTTGCGCATAGCCTGGGGCTGGAAGTACATGCCGGTCACGGACTGAGCTATGATAACACCCCGCCAGTAGCGGCAATTCCTGAAGTTACGGAGCTGAATATCGGCCATTTCCTGATCGGCCAAGCCGTGTTTGACGGGCTGAGCAAGGTGATCGAGCGTATGCGCGGCATCATGGATGAGGCGCGCGCATGATTGTGGGCACCGGATTTGACACGGTCGATATTCGCCGCATCGAAGTCTCGCTGAAGCGTTTTGGTGCGCGCTTTGAGCAGCGTGTATTTACGCAAGGTGAAATTGCCAAAGCACACCGCCGCGTAGAAGGCGGCAAACACAGTCCGCGTGCGGCAACCTTTGCGAAGCGTTTTGCCGCCAAAGAGGCCTGTGCCAAAGCGCTGGGCACCGGCATTTCTTTTGGTGTCTCGTGGAAGGAAATTGAGGTGGTGAATGCGCCTAGCGGCAAGCCGAACATCGTGCTGCATGGCCGCGCGGCTGACTTATCGGCGTTGCTTTGCCCTGCCGGATACCGCCCGCAGATACATGTGAGTCTAAGCGATGATTATCCGTACGCCTACGCGCAGGTGATCATCGAAGCGGTAAAAATTTAATCGCAATATTCGCCGTAGATACGACCTTGCGGGATACAGAAGAAGCGCGCGCTGCGTGGCAGCCATTTCGGGCGGTCGCCTTTCACGTCGCCCACATAGGCGATCACACGCGCATTCGGATAGCCCTGCGCACGCAGCAGCGAAGGAATCACCGCAAAGCGCGCGTCTTTTTCTTTGCTGCCGTAGGGCAATGCATGGGTAAGAATATCTTTGAAGTCGCGTCCGCGCACGATGCCAAGCGCTGCCAGATTCTCTTCCGTTGCCAGTTGTTCGCTATTTTTACGGTTGGTCACGAACACCACCGATCCTCCCAGAGCATTGACCCGCGCAATAAAGTCCTTTGCACCTGCAATCAGCGTCGCTTGTTTCGCCTGCGTCCAGTGGTGCCAGTCGTGATCGTTGTGGGTGCGGCCAACACGGTCCATCTCGGCGTGATAGGTGATGTTGTTCAGTACGGTCTGATCCAGATCCATCGCTACCGCCCAGCGATTTCTACCATAGAATTTCGATAGTTTTTCGATATAGGCACCCGCCCCAACATACGCGATGCGCGTGCGCGCATCATGCAGATCGCTGCTTAAGACGGCCTGAGTCTCGGGGCGAAGCGGGTGGCTGTGATCTCCCTCAGCCTGCCAGTGTGATGGCCCGCAAGCACTCAGCAGGGCGAGGGCAAATCCTGCAAGGATCATCTGGAAACGCATGGCACAACTCCGGGCATGTTTGATGGAACGAATGCGGGCAAATTAGCCATGAACAGGATGCGCCCGCAAGCCGATTCTTGACTTGCACACAGCGAAACCCATCGCTAACAAGGTGCGCGGACATATTAGTGAAGGTTGTTATGGAAAAAATACCAATGACAGCGCTTGGACTTGAGCGCTTGGAGAAAGAACTTAAAACGCTGAAAACGACGGATCGTCCGAATATTATCGCGGCGATTGCCGAAGCGCGTGCGCACGGCGATTTATCGGAAAACGCGGAATATTCCGCCGCCAAAGAAAAACAGAGTTTCATTGAAGGCCGCATTCAGGAACTAGAGGCCGTAATCAGCCGTGCAGAGGTGATTGATATCGGAAGTCTCACCCACGAGCATGTAAGTTTCGGCGCCCGCGTGACGGTGGTCGATGAAGAATCGGAAGAGGAAATTACCTACCAGATCGTGGGCGATTACGAGGCCGATATTACGCGCGGTTTAGTGTCCACCAGCGCGCCGATTGCCCGTGCGCTGATAGGCAAGAAAAAAGGACACTCGGTCGAAGTTCTCACGCCTAAGGGTGAGCGTTTTTACGAAATCCTCCACGTTGAATATAAGTAGTCATGGCCGGGGCGGGCAGAAGCACGTTAGGTCTTGCCCCCACCGTGTGGGGACTGGTGGATGATCGCGCTGGCCATAGCACCCAAACGAAGGGCTTGCTGGCGCGCCTGGGGCTGCCAAGTGAAATCAAGCCGCTGAGCTACAATGGCTTCGCGGCGCTGCCGAACCTGTTTAACCGTTCGGGAACGGCGCATTTAACCGCCAGCTCGCGCGCGCTGCTCAAAGCCCCCTATCCGCGGATGGTGATCGCGTGCGGCAGGCGTATGGCACCTATTTTGCGCGCGATCAAGCGCCGCAGCCCGAATACGATTACGGTCTATCTGATGTGGCCGGATTCGCTCTACGGGATTGATCTGGCCGTGGTACCCGCCCACGATAACCCCCCGCAAGCAGCCAACGTGCTGGTCACACACGCGCCGCTAACGGCGATTACGCCCGAAGGCTTAGCCGCCGCTGAGCGCACCATGATCTCCCGTTTTGCGCACCTGCCCAGACCGTGGATTGGCGTGAGTATCGGTGGATCCGTTCGCGGGATGGTGTTTTCTAAAGATGACTGGCGTCGCATGATTACGCATGCCCGCGCGCTGGCACCTCAGGGATCGCTGCTGATCACCACCAGTCGGCGCACCCCGATGGAAATCGAGCAAATGCTCGAAGAAGAACTTAGCGGCGCCTGCTATTTCCACCGGTACAGCGCGGGCGGCTATAATCCGTATATGAGTTTTCTTGCCTGTTCGGATGCGATGTGCGTTTCCGGTGATTCGATGTCGATGTGCGCGGAAGCCACTGTGACCGGCAAGCCGGTATTTATCTTCACCCCAGAGCATGCGCACAGCAAAAAACATATGGCGCAGCACGAGCATTTGTTTGAAAAAAACCTCGCCCGACCGCTGGATGAAAAAGCCCGTATTTCCTGGCGACCTGACCAGCATGTCAGCGATATTTACCGCGTGGTACGCGCGGTGCGCAGGCGTTTCCCGCAGGTATTCGAGGGGCTGATCGCGCCCGTCGTCGAGCCGGCATAACCATGCGTCAGCTGTTACTATGTGTCGGCAAACTGGGCGGCGGTGCGTATGGCGAGTTATTTCAGCATTACATCAAGCAGATTCGCGGCACGCTGGAAGTCATCGAAATTAGCGACGCGCCACCCAGCTCAAGTGCCGCCGCCCGTAAAGCGAAAGAGGCGGAGGCGCTGCTTGCGAAATTACCGCCGCAATCCTACCTCATCGCGCTGGATGCACGGGGCAAGCATTTTACCAGCGAAGCGTTTTCAGACCTGCTCGCTGAGCAGGCGGTGCGGGGTACGAAACAGCTCACCTATATGATTGGTGGGCAGGACGGGCTGGATGAAACCATCATCAAGCGTGCGCAGTGCACGCTGGCGCTGGGCAGTATGATCTGGCCGCACAAGCTCGCCCGCGTGATGTTGGCCGAGCAGATCTTCCGTGCACAGTGCATTCGCTCAGGTCATCCCTATCACGCAGGGCATGCGTAAATTATGTCACTCTGAGCAAAGCGAAGAGTCTCATCGATGAACGTACAGGTACGAGATTCTTCGGCTTACGCCTCAGAATGACATCACCATTAACGTACGGATAACTCTTTGAATATCCACATACTGCTTTTTTTGTTTGCTTAAGAGCGGGGCTGTGCTAGTTCGGCTGCCTCGAACGAGAATGCAGGGAATCCTGCAACGATTAACTAACCCATGGGGAAAAGCATGAGCGATATTGCAGCACGCGTAAAAAAGATTGTGATTGAACATCTGGGCGCAGAAGAAGCCAAAGTAGTGGCTGAAGCCAATTTCATCGACGATCTGGGCGCGGACAGCCTGGATACCGTAGAACTCGTGATGGCGTTTGAAGAAGAGTTCGGCGTGGAAATCCCGGATGATGCAGCGGAAAAAATCCAAACCGTGCAAGATGCGATTTCTTTCATCGAAAAGCATAGCAACTAAGTAATAGCGTCAGCACGCCATGCGTCGCGTTGTAGTTACTGGTCTTGGTCTGGTTACCCCGCTAGGGGTGGGTGTTCCCCATGTGTGGAACCGCCTGCTTGCAGGCCATTCTGGTATTCGCGCCATTACGCATATTGATGTGTCGGATATTCCGGCGCGTGTTGCAGGCGTCGTACCGCGCGGTGAGGCTGCGGGCGAGTTTAATCCTGACCGCTACATCGAGCCGAAAGAGCAGAAAAAAATGGATAGTTTTATCCATTTCGGCATCGCTGCGGCGGATGAGGCTCTCGCCGATTCCGGCTGGAAACCGGCCAATGAAGAACAAGCCTGCCGCACCGGCGTCATGATTGGTTCTGGCATTGGCGGCTTACCCGCGATTGAAGAAAACGTGGCGATTTTGGCTGAAAAAGGCCCGCGCCGTATTTCGCCGTTCTTTATTCCGGCGTGCCTGATCAATCTGGTATCGGGTCAGGTGTCGATTAAACATGGGCTCAAAGGCCCCAACCATGCGGTGGTAACAGCCTGTTCTACCGGCGCGCATGCCATTGGCGATGCGGCGCGGATGGTTGCCTTTGGTGATGCGGATGTGATGGTCGCCGGTTCCGCCGAAGCCACGATTTGCCGCCTTGGCATGGCCGGATTTGCCGCTGCGCGAGCACTTTCCACCAGCTATAACGATACGCCGGAGGCAGCCTCGCGCCCATGGGATGAGGGGCGCGATGGCTTCGTTATGGGCGAGGGTGCCGGCGTCGTGATTTTAGAAGAATACGAGCACGCCAAACGTCGTGGTGCCAAAATTTACGCCGAATGGGCGGGATACGGCATGTCGGGCGATGCGTACCACATCACCAGCCCATCGGAAGATGGCGATGGTGGCTTCCGTTCGATGAAAATGGCGCTCGAGCGCGCGAAGATGAACCCTGCCGACATTGGCTACATTAACGCGCACGGCACCTCGACGCCCAAGGGCGATGAAATCGAGGCTGGCGCGGTTCGTAGGCTGTTTGATGGTGTACCGGTATCGATGTCTTCTACCAAATCGGCGATTGGCCATTTGCTGGGCGGCGCAGGTTCCGTGGAAGCGATTTTCTCGATTCTAGCGGTGAAACACGGCCAGCTGCCGCCGACGCTGAATCTCAATAACCCCGCCGAATCGGTGCGCGGGATGGATCTGGTGCCCTTGCAGGCGAAAGACAAGAAAATCACTGCTGCACTGTCGAATTCCTTCGGTTTTGGCGGCACCAACGCCTCCTTGATCTTCAAGGCTGTGTAAGCTGCTTCCATAGTTATTTACTACTTTTTTTGTCATTCCTACGAAATCGGGAATCTAGGCAAATCAGCGGCATAGATCCCCGATTTCGTAGGGATGACAATAAACGTCGCGCTACCATTATGCTAAGGGCGTGATAGTGAATAGCTCGATTGTCACACAATCTTCATAATTCTTTTTAAGGAATTATTAACCATTTATGGTATAAAGTGAGATATTGGAGAAGAAATGACTGCAGCTATTGCATCATCAGCAAATATGTTCGCCGCTATTTTAGCGGCCAATAACTTTGAGCGACCTGCATCCTTATCTCCATCAGGTAATGAAGTAACCCAAGAACCAGAAGCCGCCCCGCGTTTAGCAGGACACAATGCGCCGAGTAACGAATTATCCAAACCTGCCGAGCCAGCGACCGCGCCTGCAACGAATCTTTTTGAAGACACACTGGCAGTGATTGCCGGTGGTGCCTCTGAGGCAAACGATATTCGCGAGGCGGGTGAGAAATTTACGCCAGAACATTCACCGACCAAGGGCTTTGATAATTTTATTAACGGCTTGGTATTTGGTGCACTTGGCAAACAAGGCGAAGAATGCAGCCTTGAAAATCTCGGCGCTATGACAAACAACGCGCAATCGTGCAAAGCACCTAGCCCGGCTGCTGGCCGCATGGCGTAGCACTTAGGCGTTCTTAAGACCAAGAAATCATGAAAGATAGTGTCACCCGCGAGGCCTTCAGGCCGAAGCAATCCATTGGACATCACCGCTTGCCCACACTTTTTGTTCTGCCTATGGACTGCTTCGAAAACGGTGTTTTCTCGCAGTGACGAGTAAGAGCCACCGTCATTGCGAGGCCTTCAGGCCGAAGCAATCCATTGGACATTTGCTAAATTCTGTCATTCTGAGGCTTAAGCCGAAGAATCTCGTGAGTCATGGAAGGAGACCCTTCATTTCACTAAGGGTGACATCTGCTGGACTGCTTTGTCGCTAACGCTTCGCGCAGTGACGACGGTGGATGCTAACTCTTCTTGCGAAATGCTTTCGCCCAGTCAGGCTTTTCGCTTTGATGGCTGCGGGCGAGGGCGAGGGCATCGGCGCTGACATCCTGCGTAATCACCGAGCCCGCCGCGATTATCGCGCCATCACCAATGTTCACCGGTGCGACCAATGCGGTGTTTGACCCGATAAATGCGCTCGCGCCGATGATGGTGCGGTATTTGTTCACACCGTCATAGTTGCACGTAATGGTGCCCGCGCCGATATTGGCATATTTACCTACCGTCGCATCCCCAACATAGCTGAGGTGATTCAGCTTCGCGCCCTCAGCAATCTCAGCGTTTTTGACTTCCACAAAATTGCCGATTTTTACGCCGTCAGCCAGCGTCGAATGCGGACGAATGCGCGCAAACGGCCCCACTACGCAGTGCTTACCGAGGCGGCAATCTTCCAGATAGGAAAACGCACGGATGGTGCTGCCACTACCGATGCTGACGCCCGCGTAAAACACGACATTCGGCTCGATGATCACGTCTGCTGCGATGGTGGTATCGTGCGCGAAAAACACGCTATCTGGATCATGTAGCGTGACGCCGTTTTCCAGCATGGATTTGCGCATGCGGAACTGAAAAATCGCCTCGGCCTGCGCCAGTTCTGCACGGCTATTGACGCCCAGCACTTCTTCTTCCTCGCCCATGACAACCCGGCAATGCATGCCCTGATCGTTCATTAGACCAATCGCGTCGGTGAGGTAGTATTCTTTTTTGGCATTGGTATTTTTAATATCCGCCAGCACGCTCCAGGCAAGCGACCCACGTAGCGCCATGATCCCTGAATTACACAGGGTGATGGCAAGCTCATCCTCGCTCGCATCGCGCGCTTCGATAATACGCTCGAGATGCGCCTCTGTATCCAGTTTCAGGCGGCCATAGGCAGCCGGATCGTCGGCATCAAAGCCCAGCACCACCGCGCCGATGCGCACGTCGGCATCCAGCGTGCGGCGCAGTTTGCTGATCGTACCTGCGCTAAGTAGCGGCGTATCGCCGTAAAGTACCATCAAATGTCCCTTGAAGTCTTTCAGCGCGCTTTCTGCCATGCGTACGGCGTGGCCGGTGCCAAGCTGTTCGTGCTGGTGCGCAACGATGGCACCATGCGCTTTGGCGAGTGCGGCGACATCGTCCATCTCCGGTGCGGCCACGACGACGATGGGCGATAACCCCGCTTCCTTCGCCGATTTGAGCACATGCCCCAGCATAGGCAAATGGGCAATTTCATGCATCACCTTCGGCAGGCGCGACCTCATACGCGTGCCTTTGCCGGCGGCCAGAATAATCGCTGCGGTGGGGGATGCGGTGGTGGAAGGCTTGCTCACAAAAAACTCCGTGGAAAATTGCCGCAACGATGATACGAATACGTACGAAGGTCAAGGAGGCAGCGATGATGGAAATGATTTTAGGTGCATTGGCGGCCGCGTGCGCTCTGCTGCTGTGGCTTTACATCAAAACCAGCAAACTGGCATCTGTACTGCGCGAGGAAAATACATCGCTGGAGAATTTACAGCACAGTGCGTCGCTGGAAGCGGCGCTGGCCAAACAGGAAGCCGCTCAGGCGCGGCAGCAACTGGCTGAGCAATCCGAGCAGATGCGCGCCGACCGCGAGGCGTTCATGCAGCATGCCAAAGCGGCCGCGTTTGAAACCGGTCAGCAGCTCTCGAACAAACTGCTGGAAGACCACAAACGCGAGCGCGAGAATGTGCAGAAACAAATGCAGGAATTTACCAAACTCGCCTCCGATCAGTTTACGCAAAAACAGCAGGAGCTAACGAGCACACTCGCCAAAGTACAAAGCCAGGTGAATGATTCGCGCGAGCAGCTTTCCGTGCTGGTGCGCGCGATGCAAAACCCAATTGGTGCGGGTGCGGAGGGCGAAATCATCATGGGCAACATCCTGCAGCAGCATGGATTCACCCCGGGGCAGGATTTTGATTTGCAGGTGCATCTAGCCGCAGAAGAGGGGGCGTTGCGCCCGGACTGCGTGATTTATCTGCCGCATCAGCACGCGATCATTGTTGATTCCAAAGCCTCGCAGCATATTTTAGCGCTGTTTCGCGCCGAAGGCACTCCTCAATTTGACGAGGCATTCCGCGAGATTCAGGTCAGCATGCGTAACCACGCCAAAGCGCTTTCGGGTAAAAGCTACCGCGAGGCACTGAGCAAACTCAAAGACCGTCACGGCCAGCCCATTACCCGCACTACGCTGGTGATGTTCGTGCCCAATGATGAAGTGGTCACACGGCTGATGCATCATGATCCCAACCTGATGACGTACCTGCGCGATCAGGACATTGTGCTGGCAGGCCCCACCACGCTGTCTGGTGTGTTCCTCACCTGTCGCGCGCTGATTCAGGAAGCCCGCCAACTCGATGCGCAGGCGGAAATCGTGAACCTCACGAGCGAGCTGATGGCAGATGTCACCACCGCACTTGGTTACGCGGAGGATGTGATGAAAGGCATTCGCACCAGTGCCAGCGCGTACGATAAATTCGCCGCCTCGATGAATCGTGGGGTGATGGCACGCCTCAAGCGCTTGGCGCTTAAAGGTGTGCGGCCTGCAAAAAACAAAGCGCTGCCGCCACCGCTTTCGCGCTACGATATCACTCGCGCCGATGAGGTATTACAAGGCGAAGCCGAAGAAGTGATGCCGGTGCTGCAAATCGCTAAAGAGGATGCGGCGTGAGTAGGTTTGTTTTGTCACTCTGAGCGCACGCGAAGAGTCTATGACGTGTAATTTGAGATTCTTCGCTTCGCTCAGAATGACACACTGAGCCATGTCGATCACTTACCCGTTGCACGCATGCTGTTTTTTTGATATATATAAGCCGTAGCAAGAAAAACAAACGGTCGGCAAGCTTTTGGAAAGGATGTTCCATGACGCTTCGCCGGCCGTTGTTTTTTCGAACCATCTATGATGAAGCCGCGTTAGAAGATTGTTTTTCCGAACTGATCCACGCTGAGCTAAGTGAGCAAGATAAAATCGAGGTGGGATGCCTGATTCAGTATTTCCTGATCCTCAAACATTATGGTTTGCAGCGTCTGCCGGTCGATATTTCTAAGCACCGTCAGGGCGAAGGGCCGGATTTCACCATCTGCGATCACCTCGGATTATTTGGCGTGGAAATGACTAAAGTGACAACGCAGGATTATCAGGTCTGGCTCAAGCGCAAAAAGAATTACCGCGCGATTAAAAGCATGGATGATTACATGGATTTTCGCCCCGAACAGCGCGTGGCCGAGCTGGCGCTGATGCGGGTGATGCGCAAGAATTACAAAATCCATAATTACTTTGCCTGCGTGCACGAGATGGATGCCTGCGATCTGGTGCTCGAAGAAGACGGGGATTGTTCGATGAATATCGACGTGCTGGTCGAGCTGCTGCAGGAAAAACTCGCTGGCGTGAAAGGCCAGAAGTTCCGCCGTATTTCGATGATCTCAGGATCGGTACTGTATTATGCGATCAATACGTGCGACGCTGAAATTATGTACGCGCCCGATGCCATCCCCGCTTGGATGAAGCCGCAGCGCACCAGCATTGCCGGCGCACTTCAGCTGAGCCATTAGCTGTTTTCAGATAATTTTTGAGCACAGACCACGGTGTTTGCTACACAAAACCGGGGTGACGTTTTCTAGAATGGTGAAATCGCCTCGATCACTTGCTGACCCCAGCGCGGCGCCTGAATATCGGTGATGTGGCCGCGCCCGCTATAGGTCACGCGCGCCTGCGCGATTTGCGTGGAATCAATGGTGTTGTCGGAATTGATATCTTCCGGACGAATCACGCCGCTAACTCCTACTTCGCGAATGTCGTGGTTGATGAGGATTTCCTGCGTGCCTTCAATCACCATATTACCGTTCGGAAGAATCTGCGTAATCAGCGCTGCAATTTGTGTACGCACACGCTCGCGGCGGTTGACAAGACCGATGGTTTGATTCTCGGTCGTGCTCTCAATTTCTGCCAGATTCGCAGGGTCAACATTTTTGGCAAACGGAATCAGATTATCAATTCTGCCTTGCAGTCCAAACGCACTGGGTACGCCAATTTCCTCTACCGAGTTACGATTGCGGTTGGTTAAATTATCCACTCGTGCTTCATCGTTAATTTCGATGTTCACTCGCAAAATGTCGCCTACACGGCCGGCGCGCTGGTCACGAAAGAAGGTGCGCGAGCCTGGTTGCCACAGCGAATTTGCCGTTCGGTCGCTGGAAGCTTCCGGTTCGGGCATCGGCCAGGTCATTGGCTGGTAGCCTTGCCTTACTTGCGGATTTTCCACGGTGGAAAGCGCGGGGCGCTTGCCTACATTGTTCAGTTTATCGACCGTGGTGCCGCAGGCGGCGAGTGTAATCAGGCAGCTGGTAAGACTTAAGATAGCAAGATGACGCATAATGCACTCCTACATTGGCTGCGAGAGATTGACTTCGACTTTATTCGCCCCCACCACACGGGCAGTGACGGCGCGCTCGGTATCGGTGTTTTGTACGCGGATGAGATCGCCTACGGCGCCATTCTCCAGCGCCATCCCGATGGAGCGGATGCTCATATGCTCGGTGGTATAAAGCATCTCGACCTGGGATTTTTTACTGATGATTTGCGGCTTGGAAATTTCGGATAGGCGGATCGGGCGGCCAGCAGAAATATTTCCGCGCGGCGATAGTCCAATCAGCGCCGATGGATCGCGCACCGTATCTTTGCGTAGGCTGCGCTCGGGCACCACCACACTGTCCAGATCGCTGGCTTCGATCACGTCGCGGTTACCCATCGCATGTACCAGTACCGGAATTTTTTGCATCATCTGGTAGCGACCGGAAACCGGAATCACACTCTGGGTTTTGCCTTCGCTGAGTACGTAGGCTTCCGCCTGCCACACACCGCGCTCAGGCGCTACGGAAAGCGCATGTAGTTTCAGCGTCACCGGTACGCGTGATTGATACAGGCGTGCATCCAACGGCGATAATACGGTGGCATCTACCATGTCGGCAACGCCGCTGGCCTCCAGTGCGCCTGCAACATCACTTGCCACGTCTTTTTTCTCGATGCTAAAGCGTCCTCCTGCGGCGTCGGCGTAGGTTTCCACGCCTGCTTGCGGCTGCGCGGAGGCGACGATGGATGAGGCGGAACGCCACCCCTCAGCCAGTGCCTGCGCGGCGAGTAAGCTAAACACCAAACCCAGAAAAAAGCTGACGGTGCGCATAACTACACCGACTGGTTGAGGGATTGCAGCATTTCATCGGCTGCGGTGAGTACTTTGGTGTTCATCTCGTAGGCGCGCTGCGCCACGATCAGCTGGGTAATTTCTTCCACCGGATTGACGTTGGAGTTCTCAAGGTAACCTTGCAGCATGGTGCCTACACCTTGCTCACCGGGAACCCCCAGAATGGGTGGGCCGGAAGCCGTGCTCTCGATAAAGAGGTTATTACCGATGGCTTGTAGCCCGTTGGGATTGATGAAGGTTGCAAGTTCGAGGCGGCCTACTTCTTGGGCTTGCGGCTGGCCTTGAATCATGACTTCCACCGCGCCAATTGGGCTGATGCTGACGCTTAACGCATCTTGTGGCACGGTGATGGCGGGCTCTACCTGATAACCTTCGCGGGTGACTAGAATACCTTCGGGTGAGAGCTTAAACGTACCGTCGCGGGTGTAGGAAAGGGAACCATCCGGCAGAAGCACCTGAAAATAACCGCGCCCCTGAACCGCAATGTCGAGTGGGTTTTCGGTGGCCTGCACGGTTCCCTGTTCGGTATTGCGCGAAATGGCGGCTGTATTCACCCCCAAACCAATCTGCACACCCACCGGCAAAATATTATTCTGGTTCGTGGTGAGCGTACCGGTGCGGCGCAAATCCTGATAAATCAGATCGTCAAACTCTGCGCGTTGCTGTTTATAGCCCGTTGTGGTCATGTTAGCGAGGTTGTGCGAAATCACATCGACGTTGGTTTGCTGCGCACTTAAGCCCGTGGCTGCAATGTTTAATGTCCGCATGTCAAACTCCCTTTAATTTTTTATGCCGTAGGTTTGGTATAAGTCTCCGAAGTCTTGCGCTGTAGGTCGTACATGACTTCGATAAACTTCGCGGTGGATCCGGTTGAGCGTTGTAGATGCAATAAGCGTACCATTTCCTGCACGCCGCTGACGTTGGACTGTTCTAAAAAGCCCTGCATGATCTTCGAGGTGGTTGGCCCAAGCGGTGCCTCGTCGGTTTTGAACATCGTGTCGCCCACGCGCTCAAGTGTTTGCTCGTTGGCAAATTCTACAATCCCCACTTGGCCGAGCGTATTGTTGCCATCGGCAATCTGACCGGCACCGTTAATGATAAGGTTGCGTGCATCACGCGGAATCTGGATGCTACCGCCACCATCGCCCAGTACGCGGTAGCCATCAATTGTCACCAGCTCGCCGTCGTTATTGAGCTGGAAATTCCCTGCTTTGGTGTAGCGCGTGCCCAGCGGTGTTTCGATGCTGAAATAGCCCGGGCCACTAATCGCCAGATCAAACGTGTTGCCGGTTTTTTCTACCCTGCCGCCGCGCGTGTCGCGGTAGCTCATCGGATCATCGGCGAAGGCAAGTTTAGGCTCAACCTTGCCACCATCGACCAGGTAATCATCGAAAATCAGTCGCTCACCCTGATAGCCAATCGTATTCACATTGGCGATGTTATTGGCGGTAACTTCCAAATCACGAAAGAGTGCCATTTGGCGCGACAAGGTGACGTAAACGCTATTATCCATAGTGACTCCAGTTGTGCCAAAACTAAAGCAACAAGCGTGCCAACGGATAAAAACATATATAGTACAGTTCCTTGCGCGGTAGCGCTGGAAGTAATGATGCCATGATTACTTTCGGTGGATGACAAGTAAATCAATATTGCTACAGTAGCTTCGCACAGAAAAAACAATACGGAGCAGATTATGGCCGAAGATGACGTGAAAGAATCCGATGCCTCAGGCGAAGAGAGTGCTGAGGGCGAAGAGAAAAAAACCAAAGGCAAGAAGGGCATTATCATTATTGCGGCTATTGCCTTGATCGGTATTGTCGGTGGTATTCTTGCCAGCGGCATTTTGGGCGGCGGCGATGAAGAAGAAGCCAAACCCAAAGCCAAAAAAGAAGCCGCCAAGCCTGCGGATCCGGTATTTTACGAGCTGCCGGAATTTCTGGTGAATTTAAGCAGCAATACCGGACGGGTGAGTTTTCTGAAAATGTCGGTCACGCTTGAGTTGCGTGACAAAGAGTCGGTGGCACAACTGGAAGCCTACAAACCCAAAGTGATGGATACGTTTAATACCTATCTGCGCGAGCTTCGCCCCAGCGACCTTTCCGGGTCTGCGGGCATTTACCGCCTGCGTGAAGAGCTGATGGTGCGCTTAAATAAAACCCTGAATGATGACATGGTTCAGGATATTTTGTTTAGCGAAATTCTGGTACAATAGTCCTCATCAGCGTATTCGTAGCTGAGTTGGCATCGGTTTTGCTTAACTTGCACTTGGTAATACACGTGAAGATGGTTACATTAGTATCATGGCAGAAGAAGAAACCTTAGACGCAGACGCCTGGGCAAAAATGCTCGAGAGCGAAGGTGCGGGCGCTGAAGGCGGCGCCGAGGCCGCCAGTGCGGAAGCCGAAGAGCCCGCACGCGTACTCAATCAAGACGAGATCGATTTGCTGCTGGGCTTTGATAGCGCCGGCGCAGGTTCAGGCCGCGATAATGGCATCTACGCGATTTTAGATAAATCGATGATGGCGTACGAAAAACTTCCCATGCTGGAAGTGGTGTTTGAGCGCCTGGTGCGCACGCTGTCGTCATCGCTGCGCAATTTTACCTCCGATAACGTGGATGTCTCCATCGATTCGATGGTGTCGCTACGCTTTGATGATTACCTCAATTCCATCGCGCTGCCGGCCATGCTGGTGATTTACCGCGCCGTGGAGTGGGAGAATTTCGGCATTATTACCATTGATAGCGCCCAGATTTATTCAACCGTGGATATTTTGCTCGGCGGGCGCCGCACCATCAAGCCGATGCGTGTGGAAGGCAGACCCTACACCACGATTGAGCAAGATATCGTCAAAAAAATGGTGGATATTATTTTGAACGATATGAGCGCGGCGTTTGACCCGCTAAGTCCTGTGACGTTTAGTTTTGATCGTTTAGAATCCAACCCCCGCTTTGCGGCGATTGCGCGACCAAACTCAGCGGCGCTGCTGGTGCGCCTCAGGGTGGATATGGAAGAACGCGGCGGGATGATTGAAATTCTGCTGCCCCACGCCACGCTCGAGCCAATTCGCGACCTGCTGTTGCAAATGTTCATGGGCGAACGCTTCGGCCAGGACTCGGTGTGGGAGCGCTATTTAGGTAAAGAAGTGGGGCAAACACTCGTCGATATCGACGCAGTGCTGGATGAGCGCAGCATCAGTCTGGGCGAGGTGGTGAATTTAAAAGTCGGCAGCACGGTCATGTTTGATTGCGCGCCCAACGATGCGGTGGAGCTGCGCTCTGGCGGCGTGGTGCTGACAACGGCGCAGGTTGGACGGGTAGGGGATCGTTTAGCGGTTGCGCTCAATCAGCCGATCCGTCAGTATCGTCAGGAAAACAAGGATAAGAATTAGCACTATGGCGCTGGCGTTTGATATTTTAGTGTTACTGTTTCTGGGCGCTACCATGTGGGTCTGCTGGAAGCTCAATCAGCGCATTGCGCTCTTGCAGGATGGCCGCTCGGAGCTTGCCGAAATCATCCGCGAGTTTGATGAAACCACGGGGCGTGCCACACAAACCATCGCCGAGCTACATAGCGCGACGCAGCGCATTTCCGATAATATCCAGCACCGGATTGATAAGGCCAATTTCCTTGCGGATGATCTGCAAATGCTGATCGAGCGCGCGCAGAAAAATATGGCCAAGCTTGAGCCGCATGCGGAAGGCAGAACCGCAACATCGCGCCTGGCGCCAAGTGCAGGTGAAGCTGCTGCGCGCACCCGCTCACGTGCCGAGGAAGATTTAGCCCAGCTCATTAAAGCCAAAGAGCAGGGGGGCAGATGAAGCCTGTACGAGAGTCTCTGCGCCCTGAAGCGCGTGACGCTGCGCCGAAAAAAAGCGCGGTGCGCTTTCGGTTATTACCGATCACCCTCTCGCTTCTCGGGTTGATGGTGATTCAAAAAAGCGCGGAAGTCTATACAGGCGTTGCTGCCATTGCCAGCGCCAACGCGGCTGAAGAACAAGCGAAAGAAGAGGCCGAAGAAAAAGCTAAGGAAGCAAGCGGTGATGCTGAGGCATCAAAAGAAACAGAAAAAGATTCCAAAAAAGACAAGAAAGCCAAAAAGGAAGATGACGGCCACGGCGGTGGCTCATCGGATAAAAAGGAAGAAGAGGCCGTTACCGAAGGTCGTGGTCGCACGACCCTTAAAGAGATTAAGGCCGTTAAAGAACGCCAGGCGCAGGAGCGCTTTACCCCCACCGAGCTTGAGATTCTGCAAAGCCTGAAAGTTCGCCGCGAGGCACTGGATGCGCGCGAGAAAGAAATCGAGATGAAGCTGAAGGTGCTGGATGTGGCAGAAGATAGGCTCGCTGAGCGTATGAATGAAATGCGCACGCTGGAGCAGGAGTTAAAAATCACCCTCGCGCACTACGAAGATAAGCAGGATGGTGAAATTCGCGGGCTGGTGAAAATTTACGAAAACATGAAACCCGTCAGTGCGGCAGGCATTTTCAACGAAATGGATATGCCGATTTTGCTGGCTGTGATCGACAAAATGTCGGAGCGCAAAGTGGCACCGGTACTCGCCTCGATGGATCCGAAAAAAGCACGTGAAGTCACGGAAGAGCTCGCCGAAATGCGCAAACTACAGCGCCTGAAATCCGAGCAAGCCTCGCAGATACTGAACCAGCAACCTGCGCCGTAATTACTTGATCAACCCAGCTTCTTTATAGTAGCGCGCAGCACCGGGGTGCAGCGGCGCGCTGAGGCCTGATTCCAGCATACGGTCCTTATCCAGTGTGGCAAAGACGAAGTGCAAAGTTTTGAAATCGTTGAAATGTTCAAACACCGACTTCACCATTTCATACACCGCCGTCTCTGATTCTTCGGCGGTGGTTACCAACGTTGCCTTCACGCCAAAGGTGGGGATGTTGCTGTTATTGCCACGGTACATGCCGCCGGGAATGACGGTGCGTGAATAATAGGGGCTGTCTTTGAGCAGTTTATCCACTTCCTTGCCTTGCACCGCAATCAGCTTCGCGCCGCACTGAGCGGTGAGTTCCTGAATAATCCCGTTGGGGTGACCGGCGGCAAATACCATGGCATCGATTTTCTTCGTGCAGAAATCGCGCATCGCCTCACCCGGGCTGGTTTCTGAGACTGAGGCAAAGCTCGCATGGCTCCAGCCTTTGATTTTTAGCAGATCTTCCATAATTGCGCGCATGCCAGAGCCGGGGTTGCCGATATTGACACGCTTGCCTTTCAAATCATCGAAGGTGGCGATGCCGTTACCTTCGCGCACGGCGACGGTGAACATTTCCGCATGCAGCGAAAATACGCTGCGCAGTTCCTTAAACGCGGGGCCACTGGCGAAGTCGCCCTTGCCGTGATAGGCGTTATACTGCCAGTCGGACTGTACAATGCCAAAGTCAATATCGTGATTGCGCAGGGCGTGCAGATTGTAAATCGAGCCGCCGGTAGATTCGACAAAGCAGCGAATGCCGTGCTCTTTACGCTTCACATTCATCAGCCGGCAAATCGCGCCGCCAGCAGGGTAATAGACGCCGGTAATCGCGCCGGTGCCAATGGTAATGATGTTTTCCGCCGCAGGCTTTACGCTAGCGGGTGCCGGTGCCACGTAGGGCTTGGCAGCAGGAGTCCCGGCGCTTTTCAGGCGCTGAAAGGGCTCAGCGGCCTCTGCGCTGGCGCACAGGCTTAGGGCAACGAAGCAGGCAGTGATAATGTGGCGCATGGTGATCCTCGCACTTCGGCGTTGTATCGATTAAAAAATCTTATTCACATATTCTGTCCAGTAGCGCTCGAGCTGGTGCATGGCGCTATTGGCTTCTTTCAGAAACTGCAGATCAGGCGACTGTTTCGAGAGTTCTTCCACGTTGCGGTTGAAGAGTTCTTCCATCATCTGGCAGAGTTTTTTGCCTTTTTCCGACACGCTGACCCTGGTCGAGCGCTTATCGTGCGGGGCTTTTTCCTGAACCAGATAGCCATTTTCCACCAGATTTTTCACGTTGTACGACACGTTGGTGCCTAGATAATAGCCGCGGTTCGTGAGCTCGCCGATGGTGAGTTTATCCTCGCCAATATTGTATAGAATCAGCGTTTGTACGTTATTGATATCTTCAATCCGCGTGCGGTCGAGGTGGCTTTTGACCACGTCTAAAAAGCGGCGGTGCAGACGTTCAATCAGCAAAATAGTTTCCAGATAGGTGGCTTTCAATCGTCTCTCCTACGAAGAATGAATCTAGGCTAACCTGCCATAGCTTGAGGGCTTAATCAAGCAGGCTAACATTCGAAATAAACTTAACTTTTACCTGTGTCCCTTTGCCCTTTTCGCTTTCAATGCGTAAATTGCCCGAATGCAGTTCGATGAGCTTTTTGGCCAGAGGCAGCCCCAGGCCTGCGCCTTCATAGCGGCGGTTCAGCCCCATATCGAGCTGATTAAAGCGCCCCAGTGCGGTGGCGATTTCCTCAGGCGTCATGCCAATGCCACTATCGCTGACCATGATGGTTACATAGGAAATATCATCGTTTACCACTTCGATATCGTAGTCAATAATCACGCTGCTGCCCGGCAGGCTGAACTTAATGGCGTTGGATAGCAGGCAGAGCAATATCTGCAGCACGCGCACCCGATCAGCGACAATGCGTGGGGCGCTGGGTGCGCCGCGCACCTCGATGCTGACATTGCCGGTGAGCGACTTTTCGCGCAGCATGTTGATCGCTTTATCGATGATTTTAGGCAGTGCGAAGGATTCATATTGCACCGTCAGCTGGCCAGATTCGGCCTTGGCCAGATCTAAAATATCGTTGATGATTTCAAGCAGGCTTTGGCTGGAATATTGAATGTCTGCCACATATTCGCGGTATTTATCCTGCAGTGTGCCGAACTGCTCTTCTTTCATCATTGCCGAAAAGCCGATAATCGAATTGAGCGGCGTGCGCAGTTCATGGCTGATATTGGCCATAAACTGCGATTTGGCGAGATTCGCCGCATCGGCCTGAGCGCGGGCACGCTCTAGCTCCATGTTTTTTTGCTCGAGCTTGCTTTCGCGGTGCTCAATTTCATCGAGCATCTGATTGAGCACATCGTACAGCGCGCTGACTTCGAGCGGATAATCCAGCCGTTTGGGGCGGTGCAGGCGCAGCGAATAATCTTTGTAGATGGTAATATACTTGGCCTGCCCCGCCAGACTGGTCAGGGGGTCAAACACAAACTGGCGCAAGCGGTCGAGCAGCAGATAAAGCAAAAACAACAGCCCGCATAAAACAATCAACCCCTGAAGCGTACTCACCGATGAGTCGGAAAGATGCGGCACCAGCGTGATGGCTGCCACTACAAACACCGCCACCAGAATGATATGGGTGAGGGGTTGATCCTGAAACGGTTGATGACGCGCCATGGCCGCATCATAGAATCCGCGTGATAAAACTCTAGGTAGATTTGCAGTTACTCACAGTTTGCAACCAAATATAACATTTGCTCTTTTTCGCGCCATCGCTACACCCTGATGATTATGTGTGGGATTATCGGTATTATTTCAACGCAGCCTGTCGCGGGTGCAATTTTAGAGGCGCTGACCAGGCTTGAGTATCGCGGCTATGACTCCGCCGGGATTGCGTGCCTTGATGAGGCCGGAGCCATTGCTCGCCGCCGCGCAAAAGGCAAGCTGAGCGCGCTGCGTGAGGTGCTGCATCAGGATCCGCTGAGTGGACATGTTGGCATTGGCCATACGCGCTGGGCCACCCACGGCGCGCCGAATGAAATCAACGCCCATCCGCACGCAACGGCGCAGGTGGCGGTGGTGCATAACGGTATTATCGAGAATTTTCAGCACCTGCGCGATGAGCTCATCGCGCGTGGTCATGTGTTTGAAAGCCAAACCGATACCGAAGTCATCCCTCATTTGCTGGATGAAGCGCTGAAGTCGGGCCTAACCCCGCGCGATGCGGTACAGCATACGGTGAAAAAGCTTGAGGGAGCGTTCGCGCTCGCGATCATTTTCAAAGGTCGTAGCGATGTGATGTTTGCCGCGCGCAAAGGCTCGCCGCTTGCGATTGGTTATGGCAAGGGTGAGATGTTTATCGGATCCGACGCGGTGGCGCTTGCGCCGCTGACGCAGCGCATCTGTTATCTGGAAGAGGGGGATTGGGCAGAAATCAGTATCAGCGACGCGCATATTTTCGATGCAAGCGGTGCAGCCGTAACGCGTGAAATCAAGCAAAGCAGCGTCAGCGGCGCTGCGATTGGTAAGGGTGAATATCGCCATTTTATGCTCAAAGAAATTTTCGAGCAGCCCACCGTGATCGCGCAGGCGCTCAATGTCTATTACCACCCATCCGATGCGAGTATTCACTTGCCACCCCTACCGTTTGCGTTGGAAGATATTTCCAAAGTGACGATTGTGGCGTGCGGTACATCGTATTACGCGGGTCTGGTCGGCAAATACTGGATGGAATCGCTGGCAAAAATTCCAGTCGATAGCGATGTGGCGTCTGAGTTTCGTTACCGCGAGCCGGTGATGGAAAAAGGTGGCCTGTGCATCGTGATTTCGCAGTCCGGCGAAACGGCGGATACGCTGGCAGCCATGCGTTACGCCAAGGCGCATCACCAGCACACGCTGGCGATTGTGAATGTGCCCGAAAGCTCGATGGCCAATGAGGCAGACGCGGTGCTGTACACCTATGCAGGGCCGGAAATTGGCGTGGCTTCCACCAAAAGTTTTACCACGCAGCTCACGGTGCTGGCCTGTTTCGCGGCGGCGCTGGGCAAGGTGCGCGGCCATTTGCAGCCATCGCAGATCGCAAGTATCACCCATGCGATCGCGGAACTTCCCTCGCGCGTGGCGGATATTTTACAGATGGACGAGGCGCTTGAAGCGCTTGCCGCTGCACTGCATCAGGCGCGGGATATGTTGTTTATCGGGCGTGGCACCTCGATGCCGATTGCGTTTGAAGCCGCACTGAAGATGAAAGAAATTTCCTATATTCACGCCGAAGCCTACGCCGCCGGCGAGATGAAGCACGGCCCCATCGCGCTGATCGATGAGCATGTTCCCGTCATCGCCTTTGCCCCGTCTGATCACTGGTTTGAAAAAACCGCCAGCAACATTCAGGAAGCAGCGGCGCGCGGTGGAAAAATTGTCGTTCTCACCGATGCAAAAGGTGCTGCGCAGCTTAGCGACGTGGCGCAGCACTGCGTGACATTCCCTGCCATATCGGCATTTGTTGCGCCGATATTATATGCCATTCCAGCGCAGTTACTTGCCTATTATGTTGCGGTGATGAAAGGCACGGATGTTGATCAGCCGCGTAACCTTGCCAAATCGGTTACCGTGGAATAGCGCCGACAAACGTTTGCTGCGCGGTAATCTGAATTTTTCTGCCTGATTTTAGCGTATATTCCCCGGCCTTTAGCACATTGAAATCCGCAGGCGGCATCGTCGCTACCAGCACAGTTTCCGGCGCAAGCGCAGCGCGGAAAAACCCGATAGTTCCACCGGAATGAAGCGTATCCGTTTTGATCAGCGTTAAATAGCAGGATTTGTACACGCCGTAGCGTGACCCGCCGCTCGTGTAGACGCCACTTGTCAGCTGGCGGTAGCCCTTGCCACTTGCATAAGCATAGCTATCGCAGGCGAAATCAGCCGGAGGAGCAACAGGCAGTTCATCCGCCTTAAACACCACCACGTTGAGAGTAATCGTGCTAGGCAACAACGAAAATGCTACAGCGCTGGTTGCAGCCAGCAACACGCAGAGGGCGAGGAAATAATATTTTTGACGCATGTGTTGTTACACCCAGACTATGACCTAGCCCAGTTTGTGAATAAAAATCAAGAATCGGAGTATGCTAGCGCTGACGCTCAAGACAAAAATTCATCATCTCAAACAAGGCAGCGCGTGCGGGGCTATGGCCGTAGCGTGATAGTATTTTTTCAGCTTTATCAATGCTTTCCGCTGCCTTTTGGTGGGTGATGGCCAGCGCCTGCGTGCGAGCAAAAATCTCCAGGATGCGCGATAAGTCCTGCTGCGATGGATTGTGGCTTGCGGCAAAAAGCTGTTGCAGAAATGCACGTTCAGTGTCGCTTCCGTGTGCGTAGGCCTGAAGCAGCGGATAGGTGGCTTTGCCCTCGCGCAGATCATCGCCGATGGTTTTGCCAAGCGTACCGGCATCGCCGCTATAATCCAGCGCATCATCAATCAACTGAAAAGCAGTGCCAAGTGCCATGCCAAAATCATGCATCGCGCGGCGGTCATGTTCATCGCCGGCGATAATGGCGCTCAGCTCGCAGCACGCGGCAAATAGCGCCGCTGTTTTCGCGCGAATCACCTCGAAATAATCGTCCTCAGAAACATCCAGCGAACCTTTGAGGGTGAGTTGCTTGACCTCGCCTGCGGCAATGGTTGCCGACGTATCCGCCAGCAAGCGTAGCACTTCAAGCGAGCCATCATCCACCATCATTTGAAAGGCGCGGCTGAGCAGAAAATCGCCGACCAGCACGCTGGCTTCGTTCCCCCAAACGGCGTTGGCCGTAGCCTCGCCGCGCCTGAGATCGGAAGCATCCACCACATCATCGTGTAGCAAGGTGGCGGTATGGATAAATTCCACACACGCTGCCAGTGCGATGTGGCGCGTACCGTCATAGCCAAGTAATTTTGCCGTAGCGAGGGTGAGGCTGGGGCGCAGCCGTTTACCGCCAGCAGCCATGAGGTGGGTGGCAAGTTCGCCAATCAGCGGCACGTTGCTGCTGAGGTAATGCTGCATGGTATGATTTACACGGCCTAAATCTTCGCGCACGAGGGCGTGCAGCGCATCAAGGCTTGCGGGCGGGCGTGTCGCGGTATCCATCGCGTGAGAGAGCATAGCAGGGCTGATACATGGTTTGAGCAGTTGGTGCAACTAAACTTGCTTTAAGCAAGCAGAGTATAATCGCCCGCTGCGGGGCTGAGGGCTTCAGGGTGGGCGAGTTTTTGCATATTCACAAAAAACTCGCGGCCGGTTTGAAAATGAATGCTGCCGCGTAGCCTGGTCGCACCAAGTGCAGACTGAAATAATCTTTGAATGTCGCTCGTGATATCCTCTGCAAGCTCGCGCTCGCTGCGAATGACCAAGTCAAACTGCTTCGGCTTCTCGCCGCCTTGCACAAAACCATCGAGCTGTAGATCGCTCAAATGGCTCAGCGATACTTCCATGATAAAGCGCTGATTATGGGTGGTTTCGCCGCTGTTGGCGCCTGATTTTTCCTCATCACTGCGCACATACAGCCTTAGATGATGGAGCTGCTCGCCCATCAGCAGCGGAATCGCGTAAAATGCCCAGGGCGACTGCGGTGATATTTGCGCAAACTGGCTGAGCGACTGGGTATCGGCATTTAAGCGCTGCAAGAGTTCAGGCTGAACGCGCTCAATTTTTTGCAGCATTTTAGGGGGTAGAATTTCGCGCAGCGATCCGCGCCCAAGCGCGTTCATCCACAGCATCATTTCATGCGTCAGGCGTGGGCCAATTTGCGGCATCAGGCTGGTGAGCATCCCGCCCGCAGGCGCGGGGTTCATCGCCGCACTCATTTCAGGAGAAAGGGTTTCAGCAAGCGCACTCAGGGTTTCCCAGTGTGTGAAGAACTGCGAAAATTCCACCAGCCGTGAAGGAAGTACGGCACCACCGGCAGACGCTTCTGGCAGTACGCTGCGAATGTGAAGCTGCAACTTTGCCCCCAGCGGCAAGGGGTTGGCGGTAAATAATTTCAAACTAGTATCTGCGTTTTTTACAATCGTCGCGCCGTCTTGCTCATGGCCGATCACTTCCATCACCAGGCTTTGTGCCCCGCTATTTACTGAAGTAGTCGGTGGTAGGGGCGCACTGGTTACAGGCTGGTTCAGCAGTGCGTTTGCCGGCAGATGACTGCGGTAGCCCTGCATGGCGGGTTGCATCGTGGGTTGCTGCCGCGCAGGCGCGTTCGTGCCCAGTAACTGCGCAGTAAACGCGCTGTCTTTCACGCCGGAAGTATTGCTCATGTTCGCTGGCGGTGAAGCATTTGGCACTGGTTTTTGCGCCGCTTGCGCGAGCCATAACGCATCTGTTTGCGTAGGCTGCGCGCGCGGCGTGCTCGCAGAGGGCGCAGCCGCAGGCGCTGGGTTTGCGCCAGCAGTCACAGGGCGATGGAGAGGGGATGATGCTTGCGGCGGCGCATCCGTTTCTACCGACTCACCGCTGGGTTTTACAATCTGCGTATTGACTGTTTGCGGCTGAACAGATTCCCGCGCCGGCTGAGAGGCGCTCTGGGTAAGTGGCGTGGGCAACGTATCTGTCACCTCTGCGGTCTGCTGAGTTACAGTGTTGCTGCTGATTACAGGCTGAGTACTGATTTGCGGGGTGATGATCGCTTGTCCGGAAGTTTGCGCAGCAGGTTGCACAGAAGTCTGCACAGAAGTCTGAGTCGTTAGCATCTGTGGGTTCGTTGCAGGGCTACTTACCTTGGCTTGCAGCGCTTGTGATGTTGGCATTTGCGCGTTTTGCGCGTTGACGGGTGCAGGGGCGGCAGGCTTAGATGCTATCTGCGCAGCGCCATCTTCTGCCACAGCCGTTAGGCTTGCAGCGGATGTTCGTTGCGGCGCTGCTGGGGCTTCTTCTTCCCCTGTTATGGCGGCAGCAGGCGGCATCACGGCCTCGTCGATCACTGGCATGGCCGGCGCCGGTGATGTTGGCAGCGTGCTGCTGAGCAACGTTACCTGCACCAGGTTGCCAGGCTTTAGCGCAGGCTGAGCTGTAAAAAAAAGTGTTTCATCGGGCGGTGCATTGGCAGGGATATTGGCACTGGCCTGCCTTGAGGAGGAGGGTGCCGAAGTATTTTTCTGCTCCGGCATTTGCGCGCTGCGCAGCACAATGGCCGCCAATGTCATGGCGGATGCGTGCGTAGATCCCAGCTGCGCGGATGCGCTGAGCGTTTGTGTTCCAAGGACGGAAGAGGGTAAAATCGCATCCGTACGTTTTGGCGCGCTTTGCGTTTGCTTGGCATAGATTTCCGGGCTTTGCCCGTCGATGAGCACGATGCGTGCACGTGAGGCTAGCTGCGCATCCACACGGATTTGCACCTGCGCACCGGTGCGCAAGAATACCTCGCTTTTAAGCAAAATATCGCCCTGCGATGTGCGTAAAATCGGGTTTTGCTGCGCATCGCGGTTGATGACGAAGCCTTCGAGCACATCGCCGTGCTTGGCTTGCAGTAAGATCGGATTTTGCGACGTTGCATCGGGCACAATCGCCGTGGTGGTGAGCGGCTGAATGATCACCACCGGATTAATGGGGGGTGGCGGCGCAGTCATGAGAGGGTGCGCATCTTAGCGCCCCGTGAGAAGTTTAACGGAAATCACGGCCACATCCGATGCGGCGGTGGTATGCGGCGCTTTTTCAATCAGCGAGCTTTGCGCGCGAATGGCATCTTTTACCTTATTATCTTTACGCACGATGCCCAAAAGCTCCGGCGTGGTTTTGAGAAAATTCTCGCACGCACGCGAAATCGTGATGAAGGTTTTTTCGCCCTCGCGCTGTGATGCGGCCTGATTGACCACCACGCCAATGCTAGGTGGATTTGGCTTGGAGAGGCAGAGTTTGATGAACGCATACGCATCAGTCAGCGAGGTGGGCTCATCCGTCACAATCACCACCACGCGTGATGCCAGCGATGACATAAACTGCACGTGCTGCTCGATACCAGCGCCCAGATCGATGATAATCATGTCGTATTCCGTAGCGAGTGCTACAAGCTGCGCGGCCACGGGCTGCATGCGCTCAGGGCCTAAACTCGCCAGTGACGTTGAACCAGAGCGTCCGGCAAGTACGTCAAATCCGCCTTGCGGGTAGGGGGTGATCGCGTCTTTCAAACTGCATTTTCCTGCGAATACATTGCCGAGATCATTCTTTGGCGTTAGCCCTAATTGCACATCGACATTTGCAAGGCCGATATCGCCGTCAAACAGTGCAATGCGCCTGCCGGTGCGCGCCATTAAGTGCGCAAGTGTGATGGAAAACCAGGTTTTGCCGACGCCACCTTTGCCGGAGGCAACGGCGATGATATTTTTTGCGCGAAGCGGTGTGGTCATGAAAACTCCTTACGCCATGCGTTCTTTGATGTGTGCGCAGATCAGCTGCGCCAGTAAAGCGTGACTCGCCGGTTTTGCGATTTCAGAAACTTTGCTGTTATCGCTGATGGCGGCCAGCGCGTAGCCTTCCCCCAGCAATGAAAATATACTTGAGAAATGACGCGCACTATCCGCACGGGTGAGAGCAAAGCGCTCAATGTTCAAAAAGGAAAACACGCTGGCAAGCTCAAGCGCTTCATCCGTATCCATACCTGCGGCGATGGTCAGAATGGGCTCAACATCGGCAAGGCTGGCAAACTCGCCCAGCGTCTTCATTTGCTGGAAGTGATACATGTTCACGCCCGGACTATCGATAAGGAGCAGGGCTTTGCCCAGTTGCGATTTGATGAGGTTACGTAGCTGGGTACGATTTTCCACTATCATCAACTCGCAGCCGAGCAGTTTTTGCACCGGCTCAAGCATCGCCGTACCGGCAAGGCGCTCGTTATCGGTGGTAAACAACATCACCGGCAGTCCGGCGAGGTGTGCTTGCGTTGCGTACTTCGCCACCAGCGAGGTTTTCCCCACCCCGTGCGGCCCTACAAACATCAGCGCGCGCGTTTGCAGATTGCCCTGCAGATCCAGCGGCCTCAGCGCGACATGCGATGCGAGCAGCTGCGCCATAATACTCTCGCAGCTATCGTACGAGAGCTGATCGGGAAGCTCAATTTTATCGAGCAGCGCGGTGAGGTGAATAAATAAATTCTCCGGCATGCGGTGATATTTCATGATCGACAGCAGCAGATCATAAGCCGGATAGGATGAGCGCGGCACTTGCAGATGCGTTTTCTTCGCAGGCTGCGCAGGCGTCGTTGCCGCTTTGGCTGCACTTGGCGATGCTACCTGATTATCGTTACTGGCTGCGGCTTCGTGGGCGCTGTCGAACTGTTCTTCGTAGGCTTCTTCTTCAATCGCAAACGTCACAACAATCGATTTGCTGCCAGCTTGTTTTTGCGAGGTCAGCAGCACCGCATCTTCGCCCAGCGTCTCGCGGGCGATCAGCATCGCTTCTTTCATGTCTTTGGCAATAATCTGTTTCATGCGCATGGGTGACCTACCTTATAATTGCCCCACGGTTTTGATTCGCGCGCGCGCGTGAATTTCGTTCTGCGACATCACCACGGTTTGCGGCTGGAAGCGAACCATGATCGAGCGCACATACGGACGAATCGCCGGCGAACAAAGTAATACCGGAGATTCCCCCTGCATGGCAAGCTGCTCGAATTTCTGGCGCACGGCGGTGATGAATTCCTGAATCCGCGTGGGCGCCATCGAGAGTACTTTTTCATCGCCATCACCGCCGGAAAGGCTTTCGATAAAGGCCTGCTCCCACACCGGCGACATGGCGAGAATGCTGATAAATCCTTCCTCATTCGTATTGGCATGGCTGATCTGACGCGCGAGGCGCGCACGCACATGCTCGGTCATCAGCAGGATGTTTTGCGTAATACGCGAGGATTCGGCAATCGCCTCCATAATCGTCGGTAAATCGCGGATGGACACATGTTCGGAAAGCAAATTCTGCAAAATCCGCTGCACACCAGTGACGGTAATCTGCGACGGCACGGTTTCAGCAATCAGTTTTTGTTCTTCCTTACTTAAATCATCGAGCAGTTTTTGCGTTTCGGCATACGAAAGCAGCTCGGACATATTGTCTTTAATAATCTCCGTCAGGTGGGTGGTAATCACGGTAGGTGGATCGACGACGGTATAGTTACGAAACAGCGCTTCTTCGCGGTAATTCTCGCTCACCCACATCGCGGCTAACCCAAAGGTGGGCTCAATTGTTTCTTCGCCCGGCAGGGTGATTTTCCCGCCCGATGGATCCATCACCAGCAGCATATCCGGACGAATATCACCGCGTGCGGTTTCCACCTCTTTCACTTTAATGGCGTAAGTATTGGCAGGAAGTTGCATGTTGTCCTGAATGCGCACGGGCGGCATCACGAAGCCTAAATCCCGCGCGATTTGTTTGCGCAGCGCCTTAATCTGCTCCGTCAAACGGTGGCCTTTATTATAGTTGATCAGCGGTAAGAGGCCATAGCCAAGCTCCAGACGCAGACTATCAATTTGCAATGTTTCGGCGATTTTTTCATCCACCGTTGCAGGCTGGCTCGCGCCCGCGCTGCCTGCGGGCACCATCTCCCCGCTGGGGCTGCGCATCACCGTGCCAGCAGAAGTACCGGCGGCTTTGCGCAGAAGATTTTGTGAGTGCACATTAAACGCTAAGTAACCGGTAATGAGTGATAAGACGAAAAATGGCGCAAACGGAATGCCTGGCAGCAGCGAGAACACAAACAGCAGTCCGCTAGTGATACCAATGGGCGCGGGCATGCGCGAAAGCTGCCCGAGAACCGCTTTATCGGAGGACCCATCGACGCCGGATTTGGTCACCAGCATACCCGCAGCGGTGGAAACAATCAGTGCGGGCACCTGCGATACCAGCCCGTCACCAATCGTTAGAATGGTATAGGTGTTGACCGCTTCGCCTATCGATAAATCATTCAGTGCAGCACCAATGATAATGCCGCCAATGAGGTTGATGAAGGTGATGAGCAGGCCTGCAATCGCATCGCCGCGCACGAATTTGCTGGCACCGTCCATCGCGCCGAAGAAGGTGCTTTCATCTTCGAGTTCTTTACGGCGGGCTTTGGCGTCTTTATCGTCAATGAGTCCGGCGGATAAATCAGCATCGATCGCCATTTGTTTACCGGGCATGGCATCCAGGCTGAAGCGTGCAGAAACTTCGGCAATACGGCCAGATCCCTTCGTAATCACCACGAAATTAATGATGGTGAGAATCGCAAAAATAATCATCCCAATCAGCACCGAGCCTTCGGTGATGAAACTGCCAAACGCCGCAATCACTCCGCCGGCGGCATGGGTGCCTTCATGGCCATGCGCTAAAATCAGGCGCGTGGTGGCGATGTTGAGGGCGAGCCTGAGCATGGTAACGACAAGAAGAATCGTGGGGAATGCGCTCATTTCCAGGGGTTTATTCACAAATAGCGCCGTCATCAGCACGATGATCGAAGCGGTGAACGAAATACTCAGCAGTAAATCAAGCAGTAGCGGAGGGATCGGAAAAATCAGTACCGTGAGAATGCCGATAATCCCCACCGCGAATAAAATATCGCTGCGCTGCATGGTGCTGCGCGCCTGCCTGCTGAGAGCGGGCAAATTGAAGCGTTGTGCTGCGGGATTTTCCGCCATCAGGTGCCGTAAAGTTTCAGTTTATTACGCAGTGTGCGAATCGAAATTCCCAGAATCTGTGCCGCTTGCGTGCGGTTGCCCAGGCAGTGTGTCAGCGTATCCATAATCAGCTCACGCTCGACATCTTCAACCGTGCGACCCACCAGCCCGCTGGGTTTTGAAGTGGCGGCTGCGCTTTCAGTCGCCGCATGTTGATTGGCGCTAGGCGCAGCGGCAGACTGTGGCGTAGCCGCTGCCGCAGGAGTAGGTTGCGCCGCCGTCACAGGCAGCATGATGGCTGCTGCATCAATAAGGTTGCCCTGCGCCATCAGCACCGCGCGGTGCATAATATTTTCCAGTTCGCGTACATTGCCCGGCCACTGGTAAGCGCGCAGTTTAGAAAGCGCCGCCTGATCCAGTTTGCGTGATGGCATGCCGTTGGCTTTAGAGTATTTTTCGATGAAAAAATTGGCCAGCGGCGGTATATCATCCGGCCGTTCGCGCAGCGATGGAATCGCCAGATTGATCACGTTGAGGCGGAAATATAAATCCTCGCGGAACGTGCCTTTTTTGACCTCAGAGATGAGATCACGGTTGCTGGTAGCTAAAATGCGGATGTTGATTTTAACGGGCTTGCTACCGCCCACGCGGTCGATCTCGCGTTCTTGAATGGCGCGCAGAAGCTTGGCCTGCAGGCCAATATCCATCTCGCTGATTTCATCCAGTAGCAGTGTGCCGTTATTGGCTTCTTCAAATTTACCTAAGCGGCGCGAGAGCGCGCCGGTAAAGGCGCCTTTTTCATGGCCGAATAATTCAGATTCCATCAGATTCCCTGGAATCGCGGCACAGTTCACTGCGATGAATGGCTTACTCGCGCGCGGGCTTTTGCTGTGTAAAAACCGCGCCAGCACTTCTTTCCCCGTGCCGGATTCGCCGGTAATCAACACGCTGGCGTCAGAGGGGGCGATTTGCTCGGCCATTTTTAGCGTTGCCGCCATTTGCGCTGAGCCATGAATGACCTGATGGCTTTCTTGCGAAATGGCTTCCAGTACCGCGGCGATCAATTCTTCATCCGGCGGCAGCGGCAGATAATCTTTCGCGCCGGCGCGAATCGCTGCCGCAGCCATGCGTGCATCGGCATGAATGCCGCAGGCGACAATCGGCACGATAATGCGCTCAGCCAGCAAGCGGTTTGCAAGCCCCGCAATATCCTGATGCACTTCCACCAGCAGTAAATCTGCGCCAGAGCCTTCACAAAGCAGCTGGTAGGCGCTTTCAATATCGTTTGCCTGAATCACCCGCGCACCGCGCGCACGCGCAATGCGGCTGGCGCCGGCAATTTGTCCGTCAAGATCTCCGATAATGAGTACGCGCATGAAACGTCCCTTTAAGTGTTGGTCATTTGCTTAACGTGCGAGGAAAAAGCAAAACAACGCGCCTGCGATTATTTTTCTGTTTTAATAATTTCAGTCATCGTGACGCCAATTTTATCTTCTACCACCACGACTTCGCCGCGCGCAACCAGACGGTTATTGACATAAATATCGACGGGCTCGCCCACTTTACGATCAAGCTCTACCACCGCGCCGCGGCCTAGTTTGAGCAGCTGATTGACCTGCATACTGGTTTTACCAAGCACCACCGAAATTTGCACCGGTACATCGCTCACCGCATCAAGCGTGACGTTGCCTTCATTGGTTTCGGTAAACGCATTCATCATATCCACTTCGGTATCGGCCATAATTTACTCCTGTGCGGGTGAGGGGGTGGCGGGAAGAGAAAACTGCGCAATCAGCGCTTCCATCTCTGCCCATGCTTGGGTGTGGGTTTGTTCGATATGTCCGTAGTCCCATTGCAGGCGAACATCAAATGCTTCCAGCGTGTCGTCGCGGCGAACATTCAGCGCGCCGGTAAAGCCCATGCGCGCGAGCATCGGATCAAGTGCAGCGCTCACCGCATCCGCCAGCTCAGGATGCAGGTGCAGGGTGAGCGATGGCTTGCGCAGTAAAATCTCAACGTTGCGATCCAAAAATTCCTGCAGATAGTGTTCCTGATGCTGCGTTAAATGCAGATGCACCAAGCGCTTGGCCATCATCAGCGCAAGTTTGAGTGTTTCTTTCTGCTCCGCCTCAAGCACCGCGGCAAAATGCCCCTGCATCTCGCGTAGTTGCGTAGCCACGGCTTGCAGCACTTCCAGCGTGGCAGTTTCGCGCGCGGCCTGCTCGGCGTTTTCCTGCGCTTTCGCATCTTGCATGCCTTCGGCGTAGCCTTGCTGATGCGCGGCCTCTTTCGCGGCGAGCATTTCCGTATCATTATAGCTTGGCGGCGGCGGAGGCGGGGGTAAATCTTCTTCGATGATCAGGGGTGCTTCCGGCATTTGCTGCGCAAAGAAATCCTTCAGGAAGATACCGTCAAATCTCTGGATACGTGATTGCATGTAGTATTTCCTGATGATTCCTTAATAGACCAACTGATCATCGGCGCCGTCGCCAGCGATGACGATTTCGCCTTTCGCCGCCAGATCTTTTGCTACCTGAACGATGGACATTTGGGCTTCATCCACCTCTTTCAAGCGTACAGGACCCATGGCTTCCATATCCTCGCGCAGGATTTTCGCCGCGCGCTCTGACATGCTTTTGAAGAACAGATCTTTGATGGCTTCCGACGCGCCTTTCATCGCGGTGGCGAGCTTATCTTTATCCACACCACGCAGCAGCGCCTGAACACCACTGGGGTCGATTTTGATGAGGTCTTCGAAGGTGAACATGAGGTTGCGGATTTTTTCCGCCGATTCTGAATTACGCTCTTCGAGCATGCCCATGAATTTCGACTCGGTATTGCGATCAAAATTGTTGAAGATTTCGGCCATGATTTCATGCGTATCGCGGCGCTGGGTTTTCGCCAGATTGCTCATGAACTCGACGCGCAGCGTCTTTTCAATCCCATCGAGCACTTCTTTTTTCACCGATTCCATACTGAGCATACGGGTCATGACGTCCATCGCCAGCTCATCGGGGAATACCGATAAAATACGTGCGGTGTGATCCGCGCGCACTTTGGAAAGTACGAGCGCAATGGTCTGCGGATATTCGTTTTTAAGAAACGCCGCGAGGACTTCTTCGTTGACGTTGCCCAGCTTATCCCACGTGGTGCGGCCCGCCGGGCCGCGAATATCTTCCATGATGGCATCCACACGGTCTTTGCCGAGGGCTTTCATGAGCAGGCGCTCGGTGGAATCATAGGTGCCCACCACCACGCCAGTCGATGACATGGACTCCACATACTCAATCATCAGACGCTCGACCGTTTCTGCGCTGACGGTGCCCAGCGACGCCATGGTGGTAGAGAGTTCTTTAATCTCCTCGTCCTCCAGCATGCCAAACATTTTGCTGACGTTCTCTTCATCGAGTGACATCATCAAAATCGCCGCTTTTTGATTGCCGGTGAGTTTTTTGTAATCGTCTTTGCCGCGATCACCTGCTGAAGATACTGACATCGAAACCTCCCCTTAACCCATCAACCACTGACGCAGAATTTGCACGGTTTCTTCGGGATGTTTTTCCACCAGATTATTAATCTTCTTGTAGGTCGAAGAGCGCACTTTGCCTTGAATGCGGTCGATATTGATCATGTCTTCGTCGGCCTCTTCATCGCCGGCGCTTTGATCCGTCAGGCGCTCAAGTGAGGCAGCCGATGACGCCAGTAATTTCTGATCTTCCTCTTCCAGTTCTTGCGCAATAGCCGCATTTTCCAGTGCGCGTACTACCAGCGGGCGAATCACCAGCAGAATCGCAAGAATGGCCACACCCCCCAGCACCAGCGTTTGAATAATGCCGGTGAGGTCGTCTTTCAGCCAGGCAAGCTGATCTTCCTCAAGCAGCGATTCTTCCGTGGCGGCAAAGCGCATATTGACCACGCGTACTTCATCACCACGCGCCGCATCAAAGCCAATGGCTGATTTGACGAGGTTGGTGAGTGTCTCAATTTCTTTGGCGCTACGCTCGCTATATTGCTGCGCGCCGTCTTTGCCTTCGGCGTAAATACCGTCTACCAGCACCGCCACGCTCAAGCGTTTTACCGTGCCCGTCTCTTTTACCGAATTGACCACTTCTTTAGAAATTTCGTAGTTGGTGGTTTCTTCGGCGCGGTTTGCATCACGCTGCAGGGTATTGCCAGCAACATCGGAAGCATTGGCGTTAGGCAGGTTATTTGCCACCGATACATTCTGATTTTTGTTCGATTCATTTTCGCGCTCGTTCTCTGACACAGACTGAACCGAGCGCGCGACCTGACCTTCAGGGTCATAGACTTCTTTATTGCGTACGGTGCGGTCAAAATCGATCTGTGCCGTAACTTCGGCCTTCACTTTCCCCGAGCCGATCGATTGCTCAAGCAAGCGCTCAATCGTGCTGCGTACCTTTTTTTCATAGGCGGTGCGGAAGTCTTCGGCATCATCGCTCATGGTGCTGGCGTCTTGTTCATCGCCACCTTTGGCGAGCAGTTGGCCGCGGCTATCCACAATCGTCACGTTGTGCGGCTTCAGGCCAGGCACGGCGGTGGCGACTAAATGGCGAATGGCGGCCACTTCGCGCTTACCAATCGAAGAAGAGCGCAGGCGCATCGCCACCGATGCTGAAGGCTCCACATTATCGCGGGCGAACAGCTCGCGCTTGGGCATTACCAGATGCACGCGTACCTGATCGACAATATCCATCTCTTTGATCGTGCGCGCCAGCTCGCCCTCGAGCGCGCGAATCTGGTTCACGTTAAGCACAAAATTGGAGGTGCCCAGCATGTCGGCATTATCGAAAATCTCGTACCCCACAATCGAGCCGGAAGAGGGCAGCCCCATCTCGGCCATCTCAAGTCGCAGGCGGTTGACCTGATCGGTCGGCACCAGAATTTGACTACCATTGGCGCGAAGTTCGTAGGGGATATTTTTGGCATCAAGCTCCGCCACAATCCGTCCGCCGTCAGCTAGCGGAACGTTGGAGAATAGCGGCGTCATGACCGGAGCGGAGAGGCGAAGCGCTAGAAACGTGAAAAATCCGATCATGACGAACGCGGCACCAATCAGTGCAGCGATTTTCATTTGATTCATCTCGCGGAAGTTTTGGACGATGGCGTTCATGCCTGCTCCACGTGCTGAATTGATCGTTTTAACGGCGTTATATAATGTTTTAAGTCAGAATTAGGCAAGATTTGCCCACTTTTAGAAAATGGCATAATTTAACCGCCGTGGCAAGCACAATTTTTGGTGAATACTAGGTAATAATTACCTACCCTTGCAATTGCCTAATGTGCAATCACGGAATGTAAACTGTGCATAACTACTGGGGTAATTACTTCAAACTTAGGCAAAACTGCCACGGAGCGCATTCGGTGCGGACTTGGAAACCGGCATTTCTGGCGCGTGGGTGCGACGGATAATGGCAGCAAAATCATGCAGAAACACCGATCCGGCGATGGTGCGCTGAATATAGACATTGCGGCGATCGGTTTCGTCTTTCTTACGGCGCACAAAATCCATCCGCGACAGGGCATCCAGCGCGCGGCAAATGGCGGGCTTGCTAATGCCCAGGCGCAGCGCCATCGAGCGCACAGTGTGCGGTGGCGGCGCCATATAGACGGTCAGCAGCACGGCCATCTGGCGCTGTGAGAGGTCGTAAGGAAGCTCACTCAGTGCGGTGGTGGTGACTTCATACCACTGCGACAGGGCGCGTAATTGTTCGTCACTGTTATTCGTTTCGTTCATGGAACGATAAGTAACGCATGCCATAGAAATGGCAAGAAAAATATACGTCTAGCAATAGCGATGTTTCAAGAACCGGTAGAGCGCGCGTAAGCCAAGCGCTTCGCCGCCCACTGGCCGCCCGGGCGCGCTTTCGGCATTCCATGCATAACTATCGATATGCAGCCATTTTGTGCTGGGGCGCACGAAACGATTAAGATAGAGCGCTGCGGTAATGGCACCGGCCATGGTGTAATTCGGCGAATTGGTGATATCGGCAATCTGGCTGGTGACGAATTTATCGTAACCCTTCCATAACGGCAAATGCCAGAGCGGATCATGCTCGTGAAGTGCTGTGCTCATCAGCTCGCGCGCCAGCTCGTCGTGATTGGAAAAAAGCGCCGGAAGTTCTGCGCCAAGTGCAGTGCGCGCTGCGCCGGTGAGGGTCGCCACATCAATGATCAGCGCAGGGTCTTCGTGATCTGCCTCGCTTAGCGCATCACATAAAATCACGCGACCTTCAGCATCGGTGGAGCCGATTTCCACTTTCAGCCCGGCACGCGTATCGATAATATCTTGCGGGCGGAAAGCATTGCCCGCAATGCTGTTTTCTACCGCCGGAATCAGCACGCGCAGGCGCAGCGGCAGATTCATTTCCACCAGTAATTTGAACAAACCCAGCACCAGCGCCGCGCCGCCCATATCTTTTTTCATCAACTTCATCGAGCTGTAGGGCTTGATATCAAGCCCACCCGTATCAAAACAGACGCCTTTGCCCACTAGCGTCACCTGCGGATGGCCAGCGTTACCGTGGCGAAGCTCAATCAGTCTGGGGGCTTGCTCTGCCGCGCGCCCAACCGCGTGAATGGCCGGGTAATGATGCGCCAGTAAATCCTCGCCGACTATCTGGTCATACGAAGCGCCCAGCGCCTCAGCGAGCAATTTGGCCTCATGCGCCAGCGCTTCAGGCCCCATATCGTTGGTGGGGGTGTTGATGAGATCGCGCACGTAATAAATCGCAGAGGCGACGGCCAGCATCTCGCGCTGATCCAGCGCTTCGGGCAACACTAAGCTCACAGCTTTCTTGTCGCTCTTTTTATAGCGGTCGTACTGATATTGCGCGAGCAGCACGCCAAGTGCGAGTTGTTCAATCGTCGCTAGCGGCAGATCGGCGTGAATATGGTAGGCGCCTTCGGGCACATTCGCCGGCACATGCGCGAGCGAGTAAAGATTCGGCGATTCATCGATGCCGGCCAGCACATAGGCAATCTCGCCATGCGCGCTAGGCACAATCAGAATGCTGCCTGGCTCAGCGTTAAATTGGTGTTTGGCCACCCATGCCTGCGCCAGCGTGCTTGCCGAGGAAAGAAAATGCGGTAGCGCCGCAGCGGTGAGGGGGATAATCGGAGTCGAATCAACAGACATAGAATAATATAAAATAGCAGGAAGTGGTGAATCGTGAACGTAAGTTAACACGCACCATCTTACGGTAATGCACGCACGTCAAATAAAAACGGGGTAAAGTAGCAGGATGCAGACACAAGATGTAAGCAAATGCTAAACAAATGGCGCACCCGGAGGGATTCGAACCCCAAACCTCCTGATCCGTAGTCAGGTGCTCTATCCAGTTGAGCTACGGGTGCGCGTCAAGGCCGCGACATCTAGCAAAGATTTTGTAAATGACAAGCCTTTATCGAGTCGGTTTCGTAAAATCTGCAACACTAAGGGTCTTTTACGACCCGAAACCGTAATTTACATCGTCTGCGTTTTGACAGCTGGCGCATAAACGTCAATCTATAGAACAACAAAAAGGAGCATTACTTATGCCATCGACTCATACGCGGTTTTTTTCCAGCTTAACTACCAAGCTACAATTCTCACTACTCTTCCTCTCACTGGTGGGCATTGCCTTTGGGGTGCGTTCGTACATGCACGTCGTACAGGATTTCGGTGAAGATGCGGCGTACATCTTCAAGCTCGATTTATACAAACAAATCGGCATCGCGGTGCTGGTGAACGGCTTTGTTGGCTATTACATTCATAATGTTACCACCAAGCGTATCACCTATCTGGGTGAGCGCATGCGCGATTTAACCGAAGACCGTTTAGATATTGAAGTGCCCTATCTGCACGCCAAAGATCAGCTGGGCAGCATGGCGCGCAAGGTGCAAATCTTCAAAGAAAACGCGATTAACTTAAAACGGCTGCAGTCTGAGCAGGCCTCCTTGCGCGAGAAGGCAGAGGCGGAGCGTAAATCGCTGCTTTCCGGCATGGCCGATACGATGGATGATTCGGTGAACGCGATTGCAGGTAAACTCAATGATTCTGCGAATTCGCTCGATAATTCGAGCCGCAACGTTGCCAGCGCGTCGCAAACGGTGGCGCAGAAAATGCAGGATTTATACAGCATCGCCACGCAAACCTCGAGCAATGTGGGTAGTGTCGCGTCTGCAGCGCAAGAGCTTTCGGCGTCGATTGAAGAAATCAGCCGTCAGGTCTCGCGTTCCTCGACCATCACGCGTGAGGCGGTGACCAAAGCCGGAAAAGCCAATCACACCATTCAGGGGCTTGCCGAAGGCGCCCAGAAAATTGGCGATGTGATTGAGCTGGTGCGCAATATCGCTGCGCAAATCAATCTGCTTGCGCTCAATGCCACGATTGAGGCCGCGCGCGCCGGTGAGGCGGGTAAGGGCTTCTCGGTGGTTGCATCGGAGGTGAAAAACCTGGCGACGCAAACCGCGAAAGCAACCGAGCAAATCGCGAGCATCATTTCGGGCATCCAAAGCGAAACCGATACGACGATCGCCTCGATTCAGGAAATCAGCCAGTCGGTGACGGAGATTAACGACATCTCGACCATGATTGCCGCCGCGATTGAAGAGCAGGATGCTTCCACGCGCGGCATTGCGGATAATATCCGTGAAGCAGCATCGCTCACCTCGCAGTTGGCGGGCAATGTGGAAGTGGTCACCAAATCCAGCCAGCAAGCGGGTGATGAGGCCAATAATATGTATAGCGTCTGCCAGCTCGTGCGCGAGCAGTCGGAAGCGTTGGGTACGACCGTACATGATATGGTGAAGTCACTGCGCATCGCATAGTTAGCCATTTCAGTGTGTTGCGTGTAGTTTTTCATGCGCCGCAGCATGGGCGCTTGCCTTTTAGTCTGTAAGCCTTTAGCCGTGGTAGCTTCTATTCTTACCAGATGTTCATCTTCCATCCCCTGCGAGGCGACATGCTAGCCAGATTACTTCAGAAAAAATCCGTCAGTCAGATTCAGTCCGAAGCGAAAGAACACAGCCTCAAGCGCACGCTGGGCAAATGGAATCTGGTGAGCCTGGGCATTGGCTGCATTATCGGTGCGGGTATTTTTGTGATGACGGGAACGGCCGCCGCCAATCATGCTGGCCCTGCGATTATTTTCTCCTTCGTGATTGCTGGCCTGGCCTGCGCGTTTGCTGGGCTTTGTTATGCGGAATTAGCCTCGGTACTGCCGGTATCTGGTAGTGCGTACACCTACGCGTATGTGACGCTGGGTGAGGTGTTTGCCTGGGTCATGGGCTGGCTGCTGGTGCTTGAATATGGGCTGGCGGCATCCACCGTGGCGGTGGGCTGGTCGGGTTATATGGTGAGTTTCCTTGGCAGTCTGGGGATAGTCATCCCTCCCGAATATGCTGCGGCCACCGGCCAAATCATTACGCTGGCAAATGGCACGACCGTGGAAGCCATCCTCAATGTTCCCGCGGTGCTGGGCATTTTGGCGGTCACTGCACTGCTGAGCTTTGGCGTCAAAGAATCTGCTAACGTCAACAATATCATTGTGGCGGTGAAATTGACGGTGATTGTTGCCTTTATTCTGATCGGCGTCTTCTACGTCAATCCTGATAATTGGGTGCCGTTTATTCCTGAGAATCAGGGGCCGGGCGTGTATGGCGTGGATGGTATTTTGCGTGCAGCCTCCATTATCTTTTTTGCGTATGTCGGCTTTGAAGCGGTTTCCACCGCTGCGGCGGAAGCGAAAGATCCGCAGAAAGATATGCCGTTTGGCATTATCGGCTCGCTGATTATCTGCACCATGCTGTACATGGCCATGGCCGCAGTGCTGACCGGTGTGGTGCATTACACCGATCTTAATGTGCCTGATCCACTGGCGGTCGCGGTAGATTTAATTGGCCTGAGCTGGTTTTCCTTCATCATTAAAATCGGTGCGATTTTGGGCTTAAGCTCGGTCATGCTGGTGCTGATTTACGGCCAGACGCGTGTGTTTTACACCATGGCGAAGGATGGCCTGTTGCCGCAAGTGCTGGCCAAAGTGCACCCTAAATTTCACACGCCGTACATCAATACCGCGCTGGTTGGCCTAGCGGTGGCGGTAGCGGCTGGGACCATGCCGATTCAAGAGCTTGGCGATCTGGTGTCGCTGGGAACGCTTGCGGCCTTTGCGATTGTGTGCCTAAGCGTACTGAAACTGCATTACACGGATAAGAATCTCGTCCGTCCGTTCAGCACGCCCTACAAGCCCTTTATTCCAGTGATTGGTGTGGTGCTGTGCGGCTATCTGATTGCGCAAATGCCGATGGATACGTTCATCAAACTCAAATGGTTCTTCCTGCTGGGTGCCGTCATTTATCTTGCCTACGGCTACCGTCATAGCAAAATGGGTGCGGCTAGGCGCTAACACAACAGAATCCTTGAGTTAAATCGCATCTTGTGCCATGGTTGCCTCCTATTTACAGGAGGCTGTTATCGCCATTTTTGTCCATGCGGGCGATTTACCCGCCGAGCTTGTTCTAAAAGGAGATCTCGCGGTTGATACCGAAGCCATGGGTCTGAACAATCACCGTGATCGCTTATGCGTGGTACAAATTTCCGATGGCGGCGGCGATGCGCATCTGGTGCAATTTGCCAAAGGCGAGTACAAAGCGCCAAATTTGCTGAAATTACTGGGCGATGAATCGCGGGTGAAAATTTTTCATTTCGCGCGCTTTGATCTGGCGATTATCGAGCATTATTTAGGCCTGCGCCTGAAGAACATTTTCTGCACCAAGCTAGCGGCAAAACTCTGCCGCACCTTCACCGAGCGCAACGGCTACAAAGATTTATGCAAAGAACTTATCGGTGTTGAAATCTCCAAGCAGCAGCAAAGCTCTGACTGGGGCGCTGCGGTGCTTTCGGAAGATCAGAAAAATTACGCCGCTGCGGATGTGCTGCATCTGCACCGCTTGCGCGATGCGCTGGAAGTGTTGCTGAAGCGCGAAGACCGTCGCGAATTAGCGCAGCACTGCTTTGATTTTCTGCCCATCCGCGCTAAGCTGGATCTGGAAGGCTGGCCGGAAATTGATGTGTTTGCCCACGGATCGTAAACGATGACGCCAAAGCCGTCTCAATCTGCCGTTCATCCACTCCGCGCGCGTGAGAGTGCGCTGCGCGTCATTGCGCGTGAGATTGAAGGGTTGGAAGCCCTTCGCAGCATGATGGATGCGAGGTTTGATGCGCTGGTTGCACAAATTTTGGCGCTGAAAGGCCGGGTGATTATTTCAGGCATTGGCAAAAGCGGGCACATTGCGCGCAAAATTGCGGCCACACTGGCATCCACCGGCACGCCGTCGTATTTTGTGCATCCATCGGAAGCCAGCCACGGCGATTTAGGGATGATCACGCCGGACGATCTGGTGATCTGCCTTTCTAACTCCGGCGAAACGGCGGAACTGCGCGATATTACCTCCTATACGCGCCGCTTCTCCATTCCGTTGATTGCCCTGGTGCGCCGCGCCGGATCGGTGCTGGCTGAGGCTGCAGATGCGGCCTTTGTGCTGCCGGAAATCCCCGAAGCATCCCCCACCGGTGCGCCGACTACATCGACCACCATGATGCTCGCTTTTGGCGATGCGCTAAGCATTGCGCTGCTTGAGCAAAAAGGCTTTACGCCGGAAGATTTTGGCACGTTTCATCCCGGCGGCAAGCTGGGTAAGGCCTTCGTGAAAATCGCGGATCTCATGCACACGGGCGACGAATTGCCGCTGATTCACCGCGCGAAACCGATGCAAGAAGCGCTGCTGATGATGACGGCGAAACGCTTCGGCTGTGTGGGCGTCATCGATGATGCGCGGGCGCTGATTGGCATTGTGACGGATGGTGATTTGCGCCGCCACATGCATGCTGATTTGCTGGCTAAATCGGTAGGTGAGGTAATGAGCGCATCGCCTAAAACCGTGCGCGGCGAGCAGCTGGCCGCCGAAGCTCTGGCGCTGATGCAGGAACGCGCCATCACCTGCTTATTCGTGACCGAAGGCAGCACACCGGTGGGTATTGTGCATATTCACGATCTGCTGCGCGCCGGCATTGTGTAAGCGTTATGCAGCACCGAGAATCTATGACTGAGCCACCACCCAGCAACGAAACAGATCGCCAGTCGCTGGCGATGTTTGTACCGGGCGTGCGTAGCGAGGATGATCAGGCATCGCTTGTGGGCATGCTGGCGCGCTACACGCGCTTTGTGATTTTTAGTAAATGGTTTCTGGGCGTGTTTGCGCTGACGCTACTTGGGGCGCTGATTATTTGGCCGCTCCTGCAGGCAGAAGAAGGCACGCGCATCTCGCTGACTTCGGATACGAATACGAGTAGTAGCAATTTTCCTACCATGTACAATCCACGCTATCAGGGCACTGATGGGCAGAGCCGCCAGTATGTTGTCACCGCACAAAAGGCGGTGCAGCAAAGCAAGGAAGTCGTGCAGCTGGCACTTGTCAGTGGCGAGATGTTTTTTGCAAACGGTTCTTGGGCAAGTCTGAAAGCCAGTGAAGGCATATTCGATGAGCGTACACAGCTTCTGGAGCTGCGCGGCGCGGTGACGGTTTCGCATACTGAGGGCTACACCATCATCACCGATCAGGCATTTTTTAAGGTGAAAGAAGGCAGCGGTTGGGGAGAGCAGGCGGTTTCCGCCTCAGGCCCTGCAGGTAAGCTACTTGCCACCGGCTTTGAAATCATGGATAACGGAAATATCCTGCGCTTTGGTAAACAAGGCCGTGTGCAGGTGACGATTGACAGGAAACCCTCATGATCTCGCGCGTGATCGTTTTTTTCATAGCTGCATGCTCGATAAGCGCGACCTCGTTTGCGCAGGCCGCGGGCATGAAGCTTGATAGCACCCAGCCGATTGAAATTGTATCCGACACGCTGGATGTATTTCAGGAACAGAGTCAGGCGGTGTTTTCCGGTAACGTGATCGCGACGCAGGGCAACATCAATATGCGCGCCGCGAAAATGGTGGTGTTTTACCGCGATACGGGGGCGTCATCACCTGCTGAAACGGGCAGTGAACCTGCGGCAGAGGGCTCTACCGCGATGGCGGGCGAGGGTATTTACCGCATCGAAGCCGAAGGTGATGTGTTTTTCGCCTCACCACTGGAGACTGCGCAGGGTCAAACCGCCATCTATGATGTCGATGCCAGCACCGTGAATCTGATAGGTAACGTGCTGCTTACCCGCGAAGGCAATGTGCTTAAGGGCACGCAGCTTGTCTATAATCTCAACACCGGTCGCTCGACATTGCAGGGCGGTGCATCCGCCTCTGGGGCAAGCGGGGGCAGAGTACGCGGCTTATTTGTACCCAAATCGAACAAAGCGGGTGGGCAGTGAAGTCTTCCACGCAGAAGTCAGACTCCTTGTTTTCACTGTTTTCAGGCAAAACAGAAATGATGGCGACGCGCAATGCTGGTGGCGGCAGTCGGCCGATTGATCGCATGGCAGGTGCCATGAACCCGCAACAGGATGAGGGCGCTGGCCCGCGTCTGGTGAACAAAGATTCCGGCTTAGTGGTGCGTAATTTAGGTAAGCAATATGCCAAGCGGCCTGTGGTGCGTAACGTCAGCCTGCGGGTGAACCGTGGTGAAGCGGTGGGGCTGCTGGGGCCAAACGGTGCCGGGAAAACGACGTGTTTTTATATGATCACCGGGCTCGTCAACCCTGACTACGGCGATATTATTCTGGATGGCGAGGTGATCACGCCGCTGCCTATGTACCGCCGTGCGCGGCTGGGAATTGGCTATTTGCCGCAAGAAGCATCGATCTTTCGCGGCTTAAGCGTGGAGCAAAACATCATGGCCGTGCTGGAGGTGATTGAGAGCAATCCCGACCGGCAGATTAGCATGTGTGATGCGCTACTGGCCGAATTTTCGATCTCGCACCTGCGCCATTCGCCAGCGATTGCGCTTTCAGGCGGCGAGCGCAGGCGCTGTGAGATTGCCCGCGCACTGGCGGCAAAACCGGCCTTCATGCTGCTGGATGAGCCGCTGGCGGGCATTGATCCGATTGCGATTAACGATGTGCGCGAACTGGTGCGCCATTTGAAGGATCGTGGTATTGGTGTGCTGATTACCGATCATAATGTGCGCGAAACGCTCGACATTATCGACCGTGCCTATATCATTCATGGAGGTAGCGTGCTGATGGAAGGCTCGCCGTCGGACATCGTGAATAACCGCGAAGTAAGGCGCGTCTATCTGGGTGAGAAATTCAGTTTGTAAGGAGGGCCAGTGGTTGGCCTGAAGCAGGAATTTAGGCAGTCGCAACAGCTGGTGATGACGCAGCAGCTGCAGCAATCGATCAAGCTGCTTCAGCTTTCTACGCAGGAACTTCAGGCATTCTTAGAGGAAGAGCTTGAGAAGAATCCGCTCCTCCAGCGTGAGGACGGCGAGGCTGGAAGCGAAAATCCGGCCGATGAACCCTCCGCAGCCGATGAGACTTCCAGCGAACATGCCGAGCGCGCGCGCGATAGTTTCGATCAGGCGGAAAGCGGCACCTACAGCGACGGATTTGAAGGCGCATACGATCATGAAGGTGGGCGCGAAACCTATAGCGGCGAGGGGGGCGAAGACTCGGCCCAAACCTACAGCGCTGAGCATAGCAGCGGGTTTTCCGGCGATACCGACGGCGATGAGCGCTCACTCGAAGACACGCTGACTTCTGAAGAAAATCTGCGCGATTTTTTGACCGGACAAATCGCGATGGAAATTCACGATGTGCCGCTACGCATGCTGGCCAGCGCGATGATCGATTACCTCGACGATGCGGGCTATCTGCGCGAGGATTTGTCGCGTATTGCTGATCAACTCGGTGCCGATCTTGCCATGGTGGAGGAGGCGCTTTTCTTCCTGCAGCGCCTTGAACCGGTAGGTGTTTTCGCGCGCAATCTCGAAGAATGTTTGCGCATTCAGCTTGCGGATATGAACCGCCTTGATCCAGCGATGGAGGTCATGCTCACCCATTTAAGTATGATTGGCGATGGTAAGCTCGAAGCGCTGCGCACGCTGTGTGGGGTTGATGCGGAAGATTTCGCGCAGATGATTGCCGATATTCGCCGCTGCAATCCCAAGCCGGCCACCGGATTTTCCCGCGATATGGCGCACGCCGTCATCCCCGATGCGCTGGTACGTCGCGCGCCAGGGGGCGGCTGGTTAGTAGAGCTTAACAGCGAGGCGCTACCTCGCGTGCTGATTCGTAAAACCTACGCCGCGCATGTTGGCGGCAAAGCGGATAAAGAGGCGAAAAAATACATCAGCGAACAGCTGGCAAGCGCGAACTGGCTGGTCAAAGCGCTCGATCAGCGCGCGCAGACAATTCTCAAAGTCTCTAAAGAAATCGTCAAGCAGCAGGATATGTTTTTAATGCACGGTATTCGTTTTCTAAAACCGCTGGTGCTTAAAGATATTGCCGAAGCGATTGGCATGCATGAATCGACCATCAGTCGGGTGACAACGAATAAATACATCGCCACACCGCGCGGTACGCTGGAGCTGAAATATTTCTTCACTTCTTCCATTCAGTCGGCTGCGGGCGCGAATGATTTTTCCAGCAAAACCGTGATGTATTACATCAAGGAAGCGATTGATGCCGAAAGTACAGATAACGTGCTTTCTGATGATGCGATTGTGGCGCTTTTGAAGCGCCGCAACATTGATGTGGCGCGCCGCACCATCACCAAATACCGCGAAGCTATGCATATCCCCTCATCGGTGATACGCAGGCGCATGAAAAAAGGAATGTAGTATGAGCAACGATATGTATGCCCGCGCTTGGGATAAAACCGCCAAAGCCAGCAGTGATGGCACTCCTGCGGCGCCCTTTTCTTACGGCGGCGCTGGTGGACAGATCGCAACACCTACGCAAGGTGCTGCCATTGTCGGCGCGATGCTGGATGATCCCACCATCGCCAAACTCATGGCCGATGAGAGCGTGAATGATATTCTCGTCAACGGCACACGCAGTATTTATGTCGAACGCGCCGGCAAACTTGAGCGCATTCATGCGACCATTCCTTCAGACGCTGCGGTGATGAAACTGGCCGATGAAATCGCCGCGCAAACCGGAAAAAAAATCAATTTAAGCCGCCCACTGCTGGATACGCGCCTGGCAGATGGCAGCCGTGTGAACATCATTGCCCCACCGCTGGCGGTGGATGGAACTACGATTTCGATTCGTAAGTTTTCCAAAAAATCCATCACGCTGGATATGATGGCGCAGACGGGAAATATCTCGCAGCAAATGGCTGATTTTTTGAAAGTCGCCTCGGCGTGTAAACTTAATATGCTGATTTCCGGCGGTACCGGATCGGGTAAAACCACACTGCTCAACGCGATTTCGCAGTTTATCGATCCGGATGAGCGCGTGGTGACGATTGAAGATGCTGCTGAACTCAAGCTACAGCAGCCCCATGTGATTCGTCTGGAAACCCGCCCCTATAATGGCGGCGCGATTGAGCGTGAAGAAGAAGTCACCATGCGTGATCTTGTAAAAAACTCACTGCGCATGCGGCCGGATAGGATCATCATCGGCGAGGTACGCGGCGATGAAGCGTTTGACTTGCTGCAGGCGATGAATACGGGGCATGAAGGCTCCTTCACCACGGTGCACGCCAACCATCCGCGCGATGCGCTCTCGCGTATCACCAACATGGTGAACATGGCGAATCTCGGCGTTCCGGTAACCGCGATTCGCGGTCAGATCGCCTCTGCCATTAACCTCATCGTACAAATCAGCCGCATGCGCGATGGTAAGCGGCGCGTGTCGTTTATTTCCGAAATTGTGGGCATGGAAAGTGACATCATTACCATGCAGGATCTGTTTGTGTTTAAGCAAACGGGTGAAAATAATGTCGGTGAAATTCAGGGGCATTTTGAATGGACGGGGATTATGCCGCGCTTCCTTCGCCGCGCGCAATACTACAATCAGGGCGATCAGTTATCGCACGTGCTGGGAGTCAAACTTACGTCGTAAGCAGGTGCACAGATGCGCTGTTTTGCTTTATTTTTTCTGTCGTCTTTGCTAGTTTACTAGCATACAACAACATCAACAAGAGAGGGCTCGATCATGCAAATTCATATCTCCGGACGTCATGTCGATTTAGGCGATTCGTTTCGCACGCAGGCTGAAAAACGCCTGACCGATCATATTCCCAAATATATTGACCGCGTAACGCATGTCGATGTCGTCGTAAGCAAGCAAGGCGGTGATTTCCGCGTCGATATTCATGCCAATACCGGCACCCATTCGGGGCTGGTAGTCAAAAGTCATGGCGATGCGGCGGATGTGTATGCTGCCTTCGACGAAGCGGCCACGCGCATTGAAAAACAGCTGCGTCGTTATAAGCGCCGCTTAAAACATCATCACCATGAGGATACCGCAACCGCAGCGAAGATTCTAACGGCCAAAAAATATGTGCTTGAGGTGGAGAAGGAAGAAGAACTCGCCGAGGAGGCTGATCACGTCGTGATCGCTGAAAAACCAACGGCAATTGAGCATCTCACCGTTTCGCAGGCGGTGATGAAAATGGATCTGGCGAACTTGCCGGCGCTGATGTTTTTTAACTCTGCCCATGGTCGCCTCAATGTCGTGTACCGCCGCGCAGATGGGCATATTTCCTGGGTCGATCCGCACGAGATGGCAGCATAAACCCTGCCATGCGTCATGCTAGCGCGGTGCTGTATGGCGGTGAATGCCTGATTTTTACCGGCGAGGCCGGCAGTGGTAAATCCACCCGGGTCGCACGCCTTATTTTAGCGGGTGGCATGCTGGTGGCTGACGATGTGGTGCTGGAAGATGCCTCAAAAATTCATGCACCAGCCAATATCGCAGGCGTTTTAGCGCTGCGCGGTTTTGGCTTGCTGCGACTACCTTACACGCGTTCGCATGCACCCCGCCGCGAGATTTCCTGTCATGCGGGGGCTACCTTGCCGCTCACGCAGGCCGAGTGGTGTGCGCTAAGCAAGCTCGGCGCGCATCTTCCTGAAGACTGGATGCCGGAAAATAAAAGTGGGACACAATAAATTATTGTGTCCCACTTCTTGTGCCTATTGGCGGGTGGCTGCTTACGCCGCTTTTTTGGCCTTCGCGCTGGCGAAATTGCTAGCGGCGAATTCCCAGTTGACCAGTTTATCCAAAAACGTGGCGATGAAATCCGGGCGGCGGTTCTGAAAATCCAGGTAATAGGCGTGTTCCCACACATCCAGCGTCAGCAGCGCTTTCTGGCCTTTGGTCATCGGCAGTTCGGCATTGGCGGTTTTGGTAACTTTCAGCGCGCCGTCCGTATCTACGACCAGCCACGCCCAGCCGGAGCCAAACTGCGTCGCACCGGCGTTTTTGAATTCTTCGACGAACTTATCATAGCTGCCAAACGACGCATCGATCGCAGAGGCGAGCTCGCCGGAGGGTTTGCCGCCGCCGGAGGGCTTCATCGAGTTCCAGAAAAACGTGTGATTCCATACCTGCGCAGCGTTGTTGAATACGCCGGCCTTGGACGCATCGCCCGCAGTTTTCAAAATAATATCTTCCAGCGACAACCCTGCCAGATCGGTATTTTCGATCAGTTTATTCAAATTCACTACATAGGCGTTATGGTGTTTGCCGTGGTGAAAATCAAAGGTCTGCGCAGAAATAAACGGCTCCAGCGCGGTTTTGGCGTAGGGAAGTTCGGGAAGGGTGAATGTGGTCATGGCTGCCTCGGTAATGGTTGGTTGAATATTGGCATCTGTGATGGTGCGCGAAAATCCGATGGCTGAGGTGATGCCAAGCCCACCCAGCAGCGCAAGAAAACTTCGACGCGACAGCTGCATACGCCGCTACATGCCATAGTTTGACGTGTTGTACAAGCATTGCTGCGTTAAAATATCGACAGTATTGCTTGTCATCGCCTGAATTTTTTAACAAAAAAATTTTAGGGCGATCCACTAAAACGCTGGACTGCCCTAGAATTTTGCTGGAAGCAACATTCAGGCAGTGACGCAGACGAATGATTATCTAATGGTATTGCTTGCGCTTGCAGCGATAATTTTCTAGCAAGCGCGCATGGAAACCTCTCTATCCCCTCACAATCGCGTGCTGCCCTTCATGCTGGCGGAGACCAATGTGCGCGGCCGTATTGTGCGGCTGGAAAATGTGGCGCACGAGATTCTGCGCCGCCACGATTATCCGCCCATCGTCAGTGATCAGCTCGCGCAGATGATGCTGATTGCGACCATGCTTGCCACCAGCCTGCAGGCAGAGGGCATTCTGACGCTGCAAATCAAGGGTGACGGCGCCGTACGGCTGATGGTGGTGGATGTGATGCATGGCGGTGGCCTGCGCGGTTACGCGGAAATGGCGGCGGATAATGCGGCGCACGTACTTCCCGCGCAGCTTGAGCATTTGCACCAGCTGTTTGGCGAGAATAGTTACCTTGCCATCACGCTGGATCCAGGGGCGGGGATGCAGCGCTATCAGGGTATTGTCGGGCTGGAAGGTACGACCATCGCCGAGGCGGTGAGCGGATATTTCACCCACTCGCAGCAGATCGATGTCGCGTTTCACTTAAGCACCAGCCGCAGTTCAGACACGTTGGTAGCCGCCGGCATGATGATCGAGCGCATGCCCGATCATGGCGGGCTTCACGCCAAGCCGCGCGTGGAAGATAAGAGCGATGAGAGCGAAGATGACTGGCGCTATGCCAGCGTCATGCTGCGCACGCTGCGTGAAGGTGAAATCATCAGCGCTGATGTCAGTTTGGAAGAGATTCTCACCCGTCTCTATCACGAGCAAGGCGTGATTGTGTATGACGCGGTGGGCGTGCATGCCGGCTGCCGCTGTTCGCGCGAGCGCATTTTGCAGCTGCTGCTTTCGATGAGTGCTCAGGACCGGCTGGAAATGCTGATCGACGCGCAGGCCTCGGTGCATTGCCAGTTCTGTAACAAAACCGAGTTCTTTACCCCCGCCGAGCTTGAACTCGCCGCGCAGTAAATTATCCCCCAACTTATCCACAGGTTGTTTGACCAGCTGTTCATTAGCGTCTAATGGTTGAACGTATGCTCAATCATCTGTGGAGAAAGCCATGCCCCGCGCCGATGTGAAAGACCAACGTAAAGGCCAGTTGATTGCCGCCGCGCTGGAAAGTGTGGCCAAGCGCGGGTTGATGGAAACCACGATTACGCACATTTCCAAGGGTGCGGGCATGTCGCGCGGGATCGTCAATTTCTATTTCGATTCCAAAGAAATGATGATGCGCGAGGCGCTTAAAACCATCATTGATGAATATGAATCGGCGTGGAAAGATGCACTGAAATCGAGCGACGATGAACCGCATGCGCGCCTGATTGCGCTGATTGATTGCCATTTTTCGAAAAAGCTGTGCTCGGCCAAACGCCTCAACGTGATGAGCGCGTTTTGGGGGCATGCAGCAAGTCAGAGTGCGTACCGCAATCAGCTGGAAGCCGCAGATGCGCTGATCGAGCAGGCGTTTACAGGCTGCTTTGCCCATCTGGAAGCGAGCGATCTGGCATCCGCCGCGCACGCGGCGCGTCAGCTTCACGCGCTGATTCGCGGGCTATGGTTGAGTTTTATGCTTAATCCGCAAACGGTGTCGCGCGAATCGCTGGCGATGGAATGCTATAGTTTCGTTGACCGTCTGCGCGGCGCGCCTGTGCGCATTGTGAGCGATCGTTCTGCCGTAGCAGCCGGTGACTCAGATGTAAGCGGGGAAGGTGCCAAATCCGAAAAGCCAGCGCGCAAAGCCAAAGCCAAAGCGGCGAAAGATGCCCCCGTCGATGGGCAGATGGATATTGAAGATCTATTTTCGAAGTTTGCGTAAATCTGCGCTTCAAATTCCTATGCCTTAGAAGATTTGCTGACACGATCTGGGCACAATACTTACTCGTAATTCATCTTGTAAGAACGGCGTGAGCGTGGTTAAAGCCTGACATTTCTGATAAGGAAATGCCATGCATTTAATGCAGATTCACGAACCAGGGCAAACGCCGATCCCTCACGCGCAGACGGTGGCGATTGGCATTGATCTGGGCACGACGCATAGTGTCGTGGCGCTACTGCGCGAAGATGGATCGCCTCAGGCCATTAGCGATGAGCAGGGGCGAAGCCTGATTCCATCGGTGGTGAGTTATGAAAACCTCGGTCGCCGCGTGGGCCATGAAGCGGGTGAGGGGGCGGTGCGCTCCATCAAGCGGCTGATGGGCAAAAGCAGCAGCGACGCGGTGGTAAAAGATTTTCCAAACGTGATTGCTGCAAGCTCGCCGCTGGCGCTGCAGTGCGGGCCTCAGCACCTGAGTCCGGAGGAAATTTCAGCCGATATTTTGGCACATTTGAAACATATGGCCGAAGCCGCGCTGGGGCATAATGTCGATGCGGCCGTGATTACCGTGCCTGCCTATTTCGACGATGCGCAGCGCCTTGCCACGAAACGCGCGGCGGAGCTTTCCGGCCTGCGCGTGCTGCGCCTGATCAACGAGCCAACCGCCGCCGCGCTCGCTTACGGGCTGGATCAGGGGGCGGAAGGCACCATTGCGGTGTATGATTTAGGCGGCGGCACGTTCGATATTTCGATACTGAAACTCAGTGGCGGTGTGTTTCAGGTGCTGGCCACGGCGGGTGATACCTTGCTTGGCGGCGATGATATCGATCATGCCCTTGCCGATTATGCACTGTCGCAGTGGAAGATCACCTTGCCACCGCATCCGCGCGCGCAGTTTCAATTAGCGTGCCGCCGCGCGAAAGAGCAGTTAAGCGATGCGACGGAGGTGATGCTTACCCATGCAGATAAGCATCTCACCATCACCCGCGAACTGCTCAATGAACTGGCCGCACCGCTAATTAAGCGCAGCCTGGCCTGCTGCACGCGTGCGCTGCTGGATGCGAAGATAGGTAAAGAGGAATTAAGCGCTGTGGTGCTGGTCGGCGGCTCGACGCGGCTGAAACTGGTACACAGTATGGTTGCAGAATTTTTCGGTCAAACGCCGCATAGCGAGATTGATCCTGACCGTGTGGTCGCCTACGGCGCAGCGATTCAGGCCGCAGCCTTGACCCAAGGGGCGGATCATCTGCTTCTGGATGTGGTGCCGCTGTCGCTTGGGCTGGAGATGATGGGCGGCATTGTCGAGAAAATCATTCACCGTAACACGCCGATTCCCACCTCCGTGAAGCAGGAATTCACCACCTACGCCGACGGACAAACGGCGATTGCGCTGCATATCGTACAGGGCGAACGCGAGAAAGCGGAGGATTGCCGTAGTCTGGCGCGCTGCGAGCTAACGGGCATCGCGCCGATGAAGGCTGGGCTGGCGCGCGTGGGGGTCACCTTCAGTGTCGATGCTGACGGGCTGCTTAGCGTTGAGGCGCGCGAGGCGCTTTCCGGTAGTGTGCAGCAGGTAGAAATCAAGCCAAGTTACGGCCTGAGCGTGGAAGATATGGCGCGCATGCTTGAACAGGCGATGCAGCATGCACAAAGCGACATTCTGGAGAGGCTATTGATAGAATCACGCGTGGAAGCCCAGCGTGTGGTGATGGAAATTCAGTCAGCCCTGAAGGATACGCCGCAGCATCTAAAAGCGGGCGAAGCCGCGATGATTGAGGCTCAGATTGCCAGTGTCAACGAAGCACTTCAAGGTTCTGAGCGCGAGCGGATTGATTATGAATCCGGCCGTTTGCAGGAACTGGTTGGTCCGTTTGCCGAGCGGCGGATGAACGCCGCCATCGCCGAGGGGCTAAGCGGCAAGCATCTAACAGAAGTATAACCATCATTTTCTTGCTGACGAGTCCTGTCGTAGCCTTTATAGAGCGGCGGTAAAAAGGAGAGACTATGCCTAAAGTAACCTTCATCCTGCCAAGCGGCGAAGAAAAAGTGATCGATGCGCCCAATGGTATTTCACTGCTGGAAGTAGCGCATCAGAACCACATTCCGCTGGAAGGCGCATGCGAAGGCTCGCTTGCCTGTTCCAC
>JALHRI010000002.1 GCA_022841525.1 Alphaproteobacteria bacterium
GAGTAACCAAACAGGCCTTATGCGCTTCATGCAAGCAACCGGCATGAAACCAGGCAATATCAGTAGCATACTTGGCAAGTCTTATGGGCAAGGGCAAAAAGCGATTGAGGCGCTTATTGATAAGAATACTCAGCAAGATTTTACCGAAATTCTTAGTTGGAAAGATGCCAACTGCAAACCTATCTTCACGCCTACTAACCTTTCCAGCATGCTCAGTGGCTCAGGGCCTAAATTACCGGAAGCGATTAAGGCGCTGAAGGATGGTAAGGAAACGCTGCGTGAGTTTATTGATGAAGGCACCTTCACTGCCACCAACGTTTCCAGCATGCTCGGCAGTGCTGGGGCTAAATTGTCGGAAGCGATTAAGGCGCTGAAGGATGGTAAGGAAACTCTAAAAGGCATTATTAACGAAGGCATCTTCATCGCTGCTAACCTTGCCAGCATGCTCGGCAGTGCTGGGGCTAAATTGCCGGAAGCTATTAAGGCGCTGAAGGATGGTAAGGAAACTCTAAAAGGCATTATTAACGAAGGCATCTTCACCGCTGCTAACCTTGCCAGCATGCTCGGCAGTGCTGGGGCTAAATTGCCGGAAGCTATTAAGGCGCTGAAGGATGGTAAAGAAACGCTGCGTGAGTTTATTGATGAAGGCATCTTCACTGCCACCAACGTTTCCAGCATGCTTAATGGCGCAGGACCTAAATTGCCGCAGGCGATTCAAAACATAACTGATTACAAAGAGGATTTATATAAACTGATAGTACAACAAGATGATCAGGGTAGAATAAATTGGCCAGCAAACTATGCGAACCAACGTTACTTTGAGGCGGAAAATATTTCGTCTATTTTCCATGGTAAAGCGCTGCATTTACAAGAAGGCATGAAGGTGCTTCAGCAAAAACTCCCAGTCATCGGTCAGCTTGTGGCAACACAATTCACCAATTTTAATATTGCCCAACGCCTAATTTCTAAACCAGTCAACCAATTTGCGGCTATTTTGGATGGTATGTTAGCAGAAATGCAAAGACCAGTAGAAGTGCCTGCTGGCAGCGGTGCATTGATTGCAGGTGGAATGCCAGCCGAACAGCGAGCAGTATCATGACGTCGTTTGCAGCCAAACTTGCTTCCAGCAGCACTCAGCATGTGGTGGATCTGCGGGTAACGCTGGGTGGCGAGGCTCGTTATTTTATTGTGCAGCTAAAACCAACCCATGTGCAGGCCTTCAAACAAGCTGTGGCACGCGATGAAGGCTTTACCATCGAAGATTACGGCACCATTCTACACCGTGGCTACGGCGAGCCGGAAGATAGCGTAAAAACCATGCTGCACGCGCGTTACGGGCTGGTGTATGCTTAACACAGCCCTGTCATTGCGAGAAAGCTTTGCTTTCGAAGCAATCCAGTGTGCGTGACGTTTGCCGATGATGCATCGTTCACCTGCTGGACTGCTTTGTCGCTAACGCTCCTCGCAGTGACGATGATGGCAATTACGCCGCTTTTTTTGCTTTTCCCGCCGGTTTCGCCTTCGTAGCAGGTTTTTTGGTAAGCAGCGGTGCCAGATATTTCCCCGTGATGCTGGTTTTGTGCGCGGCGATTTGCTCGGGCGTGCCGGCGGCGACGACCTGGCCGCCCTTGCTGCCGCCATAGGGGCCAATATCGATAATGTAATCGGCGGTTTTAATGACATCGAGATTATGCTCGATCACCACCAGCGTATTGCCGGCATCGACCAGCGTGTGCAGCACGTTCAGCAGTTTTTTAATGTCTTCTGAGTGCAGACCCGTGGTCGGCTCATCGAGGATGTAGAGCGTTTTGCCCGTGGCGCGTTTGGAGAGCTCCTTCGCCAGTTTGATGCGCTGCGCCTCGCCGCCAGAAAGCGTGGTGGCCGACTGGCCAAGGCGAATATACCCTAAGCCCACTTCTTCGAGTGCGACGAGTTTTTCACGGATGCTGGTATGCGCCGCAAAGAATTCCACCGCTTCGGACACGGTCATGTTCAGCACATCGGCGATGGATTTGTCCTTATATTTTACTTCCAGCGTTTCGCGGTTGTAGCGAGCACCTTTGCACACATCGCAGGTGACGTACACATCGGGCAGAAAGTGCATCTCGATTTTGATCATGCCGTCGCCCTGACAGGCTTCGCAGCGGCCGCCCTTGACGTTGAACGAAAAGCGCCCGGGCGCATAGCCGCGCGCTTTAGACTCCGGCAGGCCGGTGAACCAATCGCGAATCGGCGAGAACGCGCCGGTGTACGTCACCGGATTGGAGCGCGGCGTGCGGCCAATCGGCGATTGGTCGATTTCGATAATTTTGTCGATGAATTCCAGCCCCTCCATGCGTGTGTGCGCGCCGGGAATATCTTTACTGCCGTGCAGGCGCTTATTCACCGCTTTATAGAGTGTCTCAATCACCAGGCTGGATTTGCCGCCGCCGGAAACCCCGGTCACGCAGGTAAACACGCCCATTGGGATATCGACATTGATGTTTTTCAAATTGTTCGCCCGCGCGCCCTGAATGCTTATTTTGCGGCGCGTCGGTGGGGTGCGGCGTTCCTTTGGCACATCAATCTGGCGCTTGCCGCAAAGATACTGACCGGTGATGCTTTCTTTGCTTTCCATCACCTGTTTTGGCGTTCCTTTGGCAATGATGTTGCCGCCGTGCACGCCGGCACCCAAGCCCATATCCACTAAATAATCGGCTTTGCGCATCGTGTCTTCGTCGTGCTCGACCACAATCACCGTATTGCCCAAATCGCGCAGATGTTCCAGCGTATGCAGCAAGCGGTCGTTATCGCATTGATGCAGGCCGATGGACGGTTCATCGAGCACGTAGAGAACGCCGGATAATCCCGAGCCAATTTGCGAGGCTAAGCGAATACGCTGCGATTCACCGCCTGAGAGCGTGCCCGATTCGCGCGCCAGCGTAAGATATTCAAGGCCGACATTGCGCAAGAACCCAAGGCGTGCACGTAGCTCTTTGAGAATTTTTTCAGCGATTTTATTGTGCTTGGCGGAAAGTTTTTTCGGCAAGGCCTCGAACCACTCGCCGGCGTTTTCAATCGTCATCGCGGTGACTTCAGAAATGTTGAGGCCGTTTACCTTCACGCACAGCGATTCCTTTTTCAGGCGCGCGCCGCCGCAGGCATCGCACGGGCTGGTGGACTGGTAACGTGATAGCTCGTCGCGCACGCTGTCAGACTCGGTTTCCTGATAGCGCCGCTGCAAATTACCGATCACGCCTTCAAATGGCTTGTGGCTATTATAGGTGCGCACGCCGTCGAAATAGGCGATTTTAATCGGCTCATCGCCCGATCCGTGCAGCACGATGTGCTGAAGGTTTTCCGGCAGATCTTTGAACGGCGTGCTCATGCTGAATTTGTAGTGCCGCGCGACGCCTTCCAGCGCCTGCAGGAAAAATTTTGCATGGCCACTGCTCCAGGGTGCAATCGCGCCGCCTGCTAGCGTGAGCGTAGCATCCGGCACGATGAGCGCTTCATCGAAATGCATTTTGGTGCCCAGTCCGTCGCACACCGGACACGCACCAAACGGGCTGTTGAACGAGAAAATTCGCGGCTCAATTTCCTCAAGCGTGAAGCCCGATTCCGGACAGGCGAACTTGGAGGAGAAGGTGAGAAGAGAACCAGTGGTTAGAGTCGAGCTGCTAGAGTTGAGTGATTTTTTAGTGCCTTTTTTACTCGACTCTCGACTCTCGACTCTCGACTCTGCAATTTCTACGATTTCCACCATCATCAACCCGTTGCCAATATTCAAACAGGTCTCAATCGAATCGGCCAGGCGGTTGCCTAAGTCATCGGAAAGTTTAATGCGGTCCACCACGATGGAAATGTCGTGCTTTTTGTTTTTATCAAGCGCAGGCAGCTCGGCGATGTCATACATCTTGCCGTCAATTTTCACCCGGGTGAAGCCTTTTTTCTGTAGATGCTGCAGCTCTTTACGGTGCTCGCCTTTGCCGCCGCGCACCAGCGGTGCCAAAAGCATCAGCTTGCTTCCCACTGGAATCTCCTTAATCGCATCCACCATCTGGCTGACGGTTTGGCTTTCAATCGGCAGGCCGGTGGCAGGCGAGTAAGGGATACCAATGCGCGCGTATAACAGGCGCAGATAATCATAAATTTCCGTCACGGTGCCGACGGTAGAGCGCGGATTGCGCGAGGTGGTTTTCTGATCAATCGCAATCGCGGGGGAGAGTCCGTCAATGCTCTCGACATCGGGCTTATCGTGAATGTTCAAAAACTGGCGCGCATAGGCAGAAAGCGACTCGACGTAACGGCGCTGGCCTTCGGCGTAGAGCGTATCAAACGCCAGCGAGGACTTGCCCGAACCCGACAGACCCGTAATCACGATCAGCTTTTCCTTTGGCAGGTCGATATCGATGTTTTTGAGGTTATGCTGCTTCGCACCGCGAATGGAAATAACGTCTTGGGTCATGGGGTGTCCTTTAAGTTTTGCTTCCCGCGAGCGGGAAGCGCTGGATAACTCCCTCTCCCTTAGGGAGAGGGTTGGGGTGAGGGCGTAAGGGAACGAGAGTCTTTCCGCATAATGCCCCCCACCTAACCTCCCCCCTAATGGGGGAGGAATGGTTTACATTGGGTCAGGGGTTATACGCCTAACCGGCGGCATAGGTCAATGAGAAGGTGGGGTAGGTTCTTCGTCCCCCGCTTGCGGGGGACAGCAGAGCGCCTAAGCGCGATGCCAGGGGGACGGTAGGATGAATTCCCCCCGAAATCGCTACGCGATTTTGCCCCCCGCAAGCGGGGGACGGGGTGATAAGGCAGAGACGGCTTTGTCATCGCCTGAATTTTTCGTGAGAAAAATTCTAGGGCGATCCACGCTTAGCAACGACTGCTGGACTGCCCTAGAATCGCGGGGCGACTTAAGGCAGTGGCGACACTTTACGCCATTGTCACAAAAACTTCATATTATATGCATTGATTTGAATGTGATGGGGGGGGTAAACTGAAAGAACAATAACCCTAAGTAGGAGACGATGATGAGCGAGCAACCAAAACATGGAACTGCAATGGAAACTGTGGTGCCATTTGAAGATATAGATGTTACGAGTGAAAATGGCTTTGAAGTAACTGTAGATGGCCTAGTAGTTAGCGGAGATAAAGAAGTCTGGCATAAGCCGTGTGAGATTTTACGCAATAACATAGATATTAGCGTAGACGGACTAAAACCAAAAGATGGAATAAGAGTCCATGTTTATGATGATTCAGCGGATCAGATCGGTTTAACTTCCTATGGTCTCAAAAGCGACGTTTATGATGTAGTAGATGCTCAACTGGCTGGTCAAATTAAAGATGCGTGGCGCGATACAACCGCATTGCAACCTGGAGAGACCGTTCCTGTTATCACTGAACAAGAAGCCAGAACCCTCAAGAATTTACTGCTTGAGGTGCCAACGTTAGCCGAGCAACAAAACCCTTTAGGCGCATTGTGTAAAGTGCCCTACAATGAAAAAGGGCGTTGTGAAGATGCTCCAAACGGCGATCAAGTTTGGAAACGATAATTGGTTGATGTAGTTTTTAGACTTAAGCCCACCTCATGCATCATGGGGTGGGTTTTTGCTATATTAAGGTCAATCATAACCATTGCCAAGCGGTAGAATCCTTTTATAGTGCGTGAGTAGTGGACGGTTGTGCTAGCCGTCATCGCGAGGCGCACTTGCGCCGTGGCGATCCAGCGTTTCGTGTCTACGAAACAAAAAACTTCTTCGCGACAGACGTCGCTTATGCTGGATTGCCGCGTCGGCCTAAAGGCCGCCTCGCAATGACGCTGAAACAAGCGCACCGACTAAAAACAATGAACAGGAGCAGTTATGGCAGGCAGTATTAATAAGGTGATTTTGGTTGGGAATCTAGGCTTTGATCCGGAAGTGCGCGCGACACAAGATGGCCGCGAGATTTGTAATTTGCGCCTGGCGACTTCCGAAAGCTGGAAAGACAAAAACACCGGCGAGCGCAAGGAAAAAACCGAGTGGCACCGCGTGGTGATTTTTAACGATGGCTTGGTGCGCGTGGCAAAAAATTATCTGAAAAAAGGTAGTAAAATTTACGTTGAAGGCCAGCTGCAAACCCGTAAATGGACGGATAAAGACGGTGTCGAAAAATACTCCACCGAAGTGGTATTGCAAGGCTACGGCGGCAACCTCACCATGCTGGACGGTAAAAGCAGTGGTGGCGAAAGCAGCGGCGGCGATTACGGCGATTACGGCAGCAACGCTGCCCCGCAACGTGCCCGCGTGGCCGAAGCCGAGCTGGATGATGAGATTCCGTTTTAAGGCGGTGGCCTATCAGCATTGTCATTCCCGCGTAGGCGGGAATCTAGTTTTTTTACATTAGCTGGATTCCTGCTTTCGCAGGAATGACGGAAAAACGATATGAAAATACACTTCAAAAAAATGCACGGTTGCGGTAATGATTTTGCCGTGTTTGATGCTCGCGCGGCGGCCATCAGCTTCAGCCAGCAGCAGGTCAAGCATTTGTGCGATCGGCGCCTTGGTATTGGCTGCGATCAGCTGGTGATCATCGGTGCTTCGCAGACTTCCGATGCCTTCATGCATATTTATAATGCCGATGGTTCGCGCGTGCCTACCTGCGGCAATGCCACACGCTGCGTCGCCGATATTTTACTGCGCGAGAAAAATGCCGCTGAAGTGCGGATTGAAACCCTCGCCGGGGTGCTGCACGCCTGGCGCGCGGGCGAGGCAGATGTGTGCGTGAACATGGGCGCACCGCGCACGCACTGGCAGGAAATTCCGTTATCCGAATCACGCAATACGGTGCATCTGGGCTTGCAGTCCGGCCCGCTGATGGATCCGGTGGCGGTGAATATGGGCAACCCGCATGCGGTGTTTTTCGTACAGAATATCGATATGGTTGCGCTGGAAAAACATGCGAGTCCGCTGGAGCATCATCCGCTATTTCCGAAAGCCGCCAACATCAGCGCGGTGCAGGTGCTGTCGGAAAATCACCTGCGTATGAAAGTGTGGGAGCGTGGCGTGGGCGAGACGCTCGCCTGCGGATCTGCTGCCTGTGCAGCGGTGGTGGCGGGCGTGCAGCGCGGCCTGTGTGCGCGCAGTGCGCGTGTGGATTTGCCCGGCGGCGCCTTACATATCGATTGGCAGCAAACCGGTGATGTCATGATGCGCGGGCCGGTTGCCTATGTGTTTGAGGGCAATTTGCCCTTGAAAATTTAGAGCTTGTCATCCCCGAGTTAGCGTTGCCCAAGCGTTAGCTTGGTTTGCAGCGCTTCATCGGGGATCTAAGATTCCTGCTTTCGCAGGAATGACAAATGAAAAACTATAGGCTATTAGCCGTCCATGTCCATCGAGCTTGTCACTTTTGGTTGCCGTTTGAACACCTACGAAAGCGAGGTGATGCGCGCGCATGCGAGCAGTGCTGGCCTGCAGGATGTGGTGATCATCAATACCTGCGCGGTGACGGCCGAAGCGCAAAAGCAAGCGCGCCAGAGCATCCGCAAACTCAAGCGCGAGCGGCCACAGGCGCGCATTATTGTGACTGGCTGCGCGGCGCAGATTGATCCGGAAAGTTTCGCCGGTATGGCGGAAGTATCGCATGTGCTAGGCAATCAGGAGAAGATGTTGAGCACTTCGTGGAATGCACTGACCACGCAGGAGAGCCCGGTCATTGCGGTCAACGACATCATGAGCGTGAAGGAAACCGCGTCGCATCTCGTCACGGCGTTTGATGGTCGGGCGCGCGCCTTTATTCAGGTGCAAAATGGCTGCGATCATCGCTGCACGTTTTGTATTATTCCGTTTGGTCGCGGCAATTCGCGCTCGGTGCCGATCGGCGACATTGTGCAGCAGGTGCGCGCGCTGGTGGCCGAGGGTTACAACGAAGTGGTGTTTACCGGAGTGGATGTGTCGGCCTACGGCGCGGACTTGCCAGGTGCGCCAACCTTGGGGCAAATGATTCGCCGTGTGTTGGCACTGGTGCCGGAACTTTCGCGCTTGCGTTTATCGTCCATCGATGCGGTGGAGGTGGATGATGATCTCTATCGCCTGATTGCAGAAGAACCGCGCCTGATGCCGCATTTGCATATTTCGATTCAGGCGGGCGATGACATGGTACTCAAGCGTATGAAGCGCCGCCATTTGCGCGGGGATATTCTGGCGTTTTGTGAGCGCGTGCGCGCCCTCAGGCCGGACATGGCGTTCGGTGCCGATATGATTGCAGGATTCCCTACCGAAACCAATGCCATGTTTGAAAACAGCCTGCGCTTGATTGACGAGGCCGGCTTGCGCTACGTGCATGTGTTTCCCTATTCGGCGCGTAAGGGCACACCAGCGGCGCGCATGCCGCAAGTGGAGATGGCCGTGCGCAAAGCGCGTGCGAAATTACTGCGCGAAGCAGCTTCAGCACAGCACGCGCTGCAGCTTCAATCCTACGTGGGTCGTGAGGTGAGTATCGTCGTTGAGCAAGATGGTCTCAGCGGCCATTCAGAGAGTTTTGTGAAAGTGAAATTACCCCGTGCACAGATGCCCGGAAGTATTCTGCGTGCACGCATCACCGCGGCGCATCGCGATTACGTGGAGGCGGCATGAGTCTCTTTTCCAAAATCACCGCCGGTCTTCGCAAAACGTCGCAGGCGGTTAGCGAGGTGTTCATCGGCCGCACGCTCGATGCCGCGACACTGGAGGATCTGCACGACGCGCTGATTATGACCGATATGGGCAGTGCTACCGTGCGCGATGTCATGACGCAGCTGGAAGAAGCCTCGCGCGGCAAAGCGTTTAGCGATGATCAGGCAAAGGCGTGGTTGGCAGAGGCGGTGTCGCGCAAGTTGAGCAAGGTGTCATCAACGATGGAGGTAGCGCAAAACCCCTGCATCGTGCTGGTGATTGGCGTGAACGGTAACGGCAAAACGACCACTATTGGCAAGCTTTCCGCACGGTTTAAGGCGCAGGGAAAACATGTCGGCGTGATTGCTGCGGATACGTTTCGCGCTGCGGCGGTAGAGCAGTTGGCTCAGTGGGCTGCGCGTGCGCAGGTGACGTTTTACAGCGGCGATACCAACGCCGATCCTGCCAGTGTGGTATTTTCCGGTTTGGAAAAAGCGCGTGAGGATGGCTGTGATCTGGTGCTGATAGATACCGCAGGGCGGCTGCATACCAAGCAGAATTTGATGGATGAGCTTTCAAAAATCCGCCGTGTGATTCAGAAAATTCACGCAGATGCGCCGCATCATACGTTACTCGTGCTGGATGCGACTACGGGGCAAAATGCGCTGGCGCAGGCCAAAGCGTTTTACGATGCCGCAGGCATTACCGGCCTCGTGATTACCAAGCTTGATGGCACCGCCAAAGCCGGTGTGGTGGTAGCACTTGCTGAGCAATTCAGCCTGCCTGTGCATTTTATAGGTGTGGGCGAGGGGCTGGATGATCTTTTAAGCTTTGACGCTCAGGCCTTTGCCGCCGGGTTAGTGGGCACAGACGCCGCATAAAATCTGCATCGCGAGGCTATTTTTCATTAAATTAACACATCCTTAGTAAATGACTGGTAAAATTTATCTAAAAGGCTACCATTTTTTTACCAAATGAGGGTGCTATGGCTGGCGGCAGATTACAGGCAGATGTGTTGTTTTTAGGGCTCGCGCGACCACCCATGATTATGGGCGTGAGCTACATGTATTTCGTACTCAACGCGATGACGACGATGCTGATGTTCATTAACACCAAATCGTTTCTTGCCTTCGTTTACGGCGTGGTGATTCACGGATTCGGATTTCTTTTATGCATGCGCGAGCCGCGCGCGGTCGAATTATGGCTGCTCAAAATGGGTAAGGGATTTCAAACCTGGAACCGCGCCTTTCACTATTACACCAACTCTTACGATACGTTTTAGCGCATGCAGATTAAGCCGATCAAAAAACGTGCGGTGTCGAAGGAGAAATTCTCCAAGCGTGAAGTGAAGATGTCGCATTTTGTCCCCTATGATTACCACTGGGATAAGGACACGATCATCACCAAAAACAAAGAGCTGATGCAGGTGATCAAGCTTGAGGGATTTTCGTTTGAAACCGCCGATGATGACGCGGTGGATATGAAAAAACTGGTGCGCAATTCGCTGTATAAAAGCATGGCAGATGGCTCGTTTGCGCTGTATTTTCATATGGTGCGCCGCAGGCAAAGCGCCTATCCGGCGGGCGAGTTTTCCAAAGGCTTCACCCGTGATTTGAACGAGCGCTGGAAGAAAAAACATCACGCGCGCAGCACCTTTGTCAACGATCTGTACATCACGGTGATTCGCCGCCACGATATGCGCGGCGTGGCAAAAGTAGAAACGCTGTTCAACCGCATGGAGCGCCAGGCCAATAAAGAGGCGGAAGGCAAGCAGCTGCGCGAGATGCATAAGGAGCTCAAAGAAGCGGTTTACCGCGTGCTGGCGACGTTTAAGGATTATGGTGCGCGCGTGCTGACTACGAAACCTTCGCCTTACGGCCCGGTATCCGAGCCGCTGGAGTTTTTGGGCAAACTCGTCAACGGCACCGATCAGCAAAGCATGCTGGTGCCGAGCATGGATATCGCGAGTTATTTGCCCAGCAACCGGCTTTATTTTGGCACCAAAGCGATTGAAATTCGCACCCCCACCGGCACGCGCTATGCTGGCATCATCAGCATTAAAGAATACGCACCGCATACCGCTGCGGGGATTATGGATGCGTTTTTGCAGCTGCCGTTTGAGTTTATCATTTCGCAGTCTTACCAGTTTGTGAATCGCTCCAGCAATTTGCAGAGCATGCAGTTGCAACAGCGGCGCATGATGCAGTCACAGGATTTGGCGGTCAGTCAGGTACGCGAGATTTCCTCAGCGCTGGATATGGCGATGAGTGGCCATATCGCGTTTGGCGAGCATCATCTCACCGTGACCTGTTTTGAGGATAGTTTGAATGCGCTGGAAGCCGCACTGTCGATGGCGATTGCGGAAATGGTGAATGTGGGGATTCATCCGGTGCGCGAGCAAATGGTGCTCGAGCAGTGTTACTGGGCAATGCAGCCTGGCAACTGGGAGTATATTGGCCGCAAATCGAAAATTAATACGCTGAATATTTCTGCCTTTGCGGCGATGCATAACTACCCGATTGGTAAAGCCGCCGGTAATCACTGGGGCGATGCGGTCACGGTGTTTGATACCACTTCCGGCACGCCGTTTTTCTTTAATTTCCACGCACGGGATGTGGGGCATACCACCATCATCGGCCCTACCGGCGCGGGTAAAACCGTGCTGATGAATTTTTTATGCGCGCAGGCGCAAAAGTTCAAATGCCGTACGTTTTTATTCGATAAAGATAAGGGCTCGGAAATTTTTGTGCGCGCGATTGGCGGTAAATACACCCACATTGATCCGGGCAAGCGCTGCTATTTTAATCCGCTCCAGCTCGATGATACTACCGAGAACCGCGCCTTTATCGCCGAATGGCTGGCCTCGCTGGTGGCGGTGAACGAAGAGCCGCTGAGTGCAGAGGAAAATGACATCGTTCAGCGTGCGGTAGAGGGGCTGTATAAGCTTGCCAAAGAAGACCGTGTGCTGAGAAATCTCGCGCCGTTTTTTGGGCTCGACACCCCCGGAAGCATTGCCGGGCGCTTAAAGCCGTGGCATTCCGGCGGCCGGTTTGCCAGTATTTTTGATGATGTGCGTGACGTGATCGATTTTCATTCCGACACCGTGTTCGGCTTTGAAATGGGCGATGTGCTTGCCAATAAAGGCTGCCTGATTCCGGTACTGCTTTACTTGTTTCACCGCGTACAACTCTCGCTCGATGGTACGCCGACCATCATCGTGCTGGATGAGGCCTGGGCGCTGATCGATAACAAAATATTTGCCGCTAAAATTAAAGACTGGCTCAAGACGCTGCGTAAGCTCAACGGCATGGTGGTGTTTGCAACCCAGAGCGTGGAAGACGCGCTCAATAGCGGCATCAGCGATACGCTGATTCAGCAGACCGCCACGCAGATTTTTCTTCCCAACCCCAAGGCAACCGATGCGTACCGCAAGGCGTTCATGCTTTCTGAGCGCGAGTTTGTACTGCTGAAAACGACCGATCCGGGCACGCGCTATTTCCTGCTTAAGCAAGGTAAGGATGTGGTAGTGGCGCGGATTGATTTAAGCGGCATGAATGATGAAATCGCGCTGCTTTCTGGTCGCGCCGAGACCGTTGCCATTTTAGATGAAGTGCGCGCGAAGCACGGCGATAATCCCGATGTATGGATTCCGATTTTCTGTAAACGCGTGGCACAAATGTGAGGACGGCAGATGCGATGAGCGCTCATGGTAGCACAACCAAACCACCGACTCGCCCGCTTGGGGCATGGTTTGCTGCTGTGCTCATTATGTTGCTGCTGACGCCGCTTTACAGCGCTTTCGCGCAAGGGTTTGGCACACCTGCTACGCCGCAGACAAGGCCGTCGAACGCGCGTGCTATCTCGGCGGTGGAGGGCAGTTGTACGCCTGCGCCGAATCAGGTCGTGGTTGACTGCGATTGTTATCCCGGGCTGGCGAACCGATTGGTCGGCTGTATTCGCCAGACGCTGCATAATGCATCCTCCAGATATTTTGATCCTGATACCGGCATTCACGCGTCGGTCGCGCGGGGTATTGCTGGCCTTATCACGCTGGGGGTGGTGATTTATGGCATCATGATTGTCTCGGGCATGGTCGAGAAGCTAGGGCGGGACACGTTTATTCTGCTGATCAAAATTGCGCTCATTACCTATTTCGTGATCAACACCCAGATGCTGTATAATCTGTTTATTTACATGATTGATGCGCTGGCCACCGACATGTTGAATTTTTCTTCCACGGATCTGTTTGGTGATTGTATGCGAAAATTCTCCATCTGGGAGCGGATGGACTGCATGGTGGATACTGTCATCGGCATTCAAATCTCGAGCATTACTGCCCCCGGATTTCAGGGATTTAATCACAAGTTCGGCGGCGAGATGATGCAGCGTGGACTGATCGGTACGTTTTTCCATCTCATGAAAAGCTCCAGCTTTGGCTTTGTTATTGGCCTGATGGGCTTTCTGTATATCTATGCCCTGTTGTTTTTTTTAGTGCGCGTGCTGCTGGCATTCCTGATGGCGTTTCTTGCCCTCACGCTCATCATGATGATTGGGCCGATCTTTATCCCGCTGGTGATGTTTCGCGCAACGAAACAGTATTTTGATAAATGGGTAGGGCTAATTATCTCTTCCTGCTTGCAGCCGATTGTGCTGGTGGCATTCATCACCTTTGCGGTTGCTGGGCTTGATTTGGTCATGTTTTCGGGGCCGACCTCGGTCATACGGGTGATTGCCGGCAATGCTGCTACCCAACAAGGCTTTAACATCAGCGCGTATGTCGCGCCGTTTCTGCAAAAGGATGCGGCGGCGTTGTGGGCGTCTAAGGGCGAAGACAGTCAGGATGATTTTAAGCAAGCCCAAGGGGTGATTCGTGGCTTCATCGACGTGACGAAAACAGATTGTAAAGAGCAGGCAATCGGTAACATTACCACACGTATGCGCCCGGGCGCGGTGATGGGCGCGCCGCCGCTAGAAGGGCTGGAAAATCTGGCAAACTGCGCGCGCACGAAGGTCAACCAATTCACGTTCAAGTCGGTGGATGTGCCATTGCTTGCCGCGCGTCGCGCGCCGCCGGTGGATTCTGCGATGGCTCAGCAATATCTGCAGGCGCGGCAGGCAAGGGAGAGTTTAGCGGCGCAAGGAAAGCCTGCAAATCCGCAGGTGGAGCAGCAGTTCAATCAGGCCTCGCAGGTGCTTGAGAAGAAAATGACGCAGGAGCTTTTTGTCTCATCCGTCGTGGCGTTGATGATGATGTTTTTGATGTTTGCGCTGATGCGGGTGGTGCCCGTGATCGCCAACGACCTGACGGGTGAATTCCGCTTTACGCCGAGCTTCTTTTCCACCGCCAGCGGCGGCCTTGCGCAGAAATTAGCGCAGTCGGCATCCGGTGCGGCGCGTGCAAACGTGAGTGGGGGCACTTAATGATAAAGCGCTGGATGGTCGCAGTATGTCTGGTGCTTACCCTGCTGATGGCAGGGGCCAGCAGCGTATGGGCGCAATCACCGCCATCATCGCCGGGGCGCAGCGCACCGCTCAACTGTGCGCGCTTTAACGATTCGGTGGGGCAAGTCTTTCCCAATCTTAAAGGTGCTGCCTTTGGCGTGATTGTACCGTGTATCTCGCGCGTGCTTGAGACGGCAGGCACCGACATGACCGCGGCCATGGTCGATTATATGCGGCCGATTTTTTATTCCTTCCTCGTGTTGGTCATCGTGCTTCAGGGGATTACCGCGGTGCAAGGCGAAGGGCAGATGGGGCCGCGCACAATGCTGCTGCTTTTGAAAATTGCTGCCGTGGCCTATTTTGTTGAGGCTTTTGGCGGCAACGTACCCAACCTGATTACGATCGCCGATATTTTTGATATTATGGATAGCACTGCCGACATCATGGCGACGGCCATGTTGCCCGCAGGCGGGAGCCAGGGCTTCACGTGTGAATGGCAGCAATACATGCCTAGCAATCCCAGACCATCGAGCATTCTCTGGGCGCAGATGGATTGTGCACTGGGGAAAGTGCTGGGCTTTGCCATGGGGCAAAATGGCCAGCCCAATATGATCTTAGCAACCAGCGTGCTTGGCATGCTGGGAGGGTTCTTTTTTGGCGGCACGTTTGGTGTCACCGTATTTTTCATGGGCGTGGGTTTTATTATCTCGCTACTGCTGTTTGTGATTCGCGTTGGCTTTGCGTATTTGAATGCCTATTTCCTGGCGACGATCTATTTGATTATCTCGCCTATTTTTATTCCACTAGCACTCATTCGCCAGACCACGCAATATTTCCAGAACTGGACGCGCGGCATGGTCGGCGCGGTGATGATGCCGGTGATTGTTACCACCTACAGTATTTTCGCACTGTTAGTGTTTGATAAAATCTTATTCACGCCCAACTCCACGCTCCATCAGCTGATGGATTATCGGATCATTCAAGATAGCTTGGGAACCGCGAAGACCATTGATTGTGGGACGGCGTTAAGCAACGCGCAGGGCTATTCAAGGGTACGTGGCGTAGAGCAGCAGCAAGGTCAGGGAGCCTTAGCGACGGCCAACCGCAACCCGACTTTAGGGACTTTTGATAACGGCGCATGTAAGGTACAAGTCGTGAATCTCGAGCTTGCCAGATCGCGGTTAGAGATGCCCGACGGCGAAGCATCCCGCGAAAAAGCCATCTATACGCGCTTGCTGGTTGATTTAACCAAAATGATGCTCGTATGTTTCGTCATGATTTCAGGCTGGCGAACGGTGCAAAGTGTGATGACGGTATTAACCGAAAGTGGCGCCGCCACCGCGCCCATCGCCAATGCAGATCAGGCGATTCAAAGCCGCGCACAGGCCGCTGAAAACAACATGAAGGGTGTATTTAACGTTCAGCCTAAAGAAGGCGAGCAGTCAGGCCCCGGCGGGCTTGCGGGCACCGCATTTATTGAGCAACTGCCAACCGCACTTGCAGAAGGCGCGAAAACCTTCGTGCTTGGAGGATCCAACCGATGAAAATATTTAATCTGCTAGTGATGGTCGTTTTGCTATTGGCATCTCAGCCCGTACCCAGCGCATATGCGCAGCAAACTCCGGCGGTAAGCCCTGCGCCTGCCGCGCAGAATAATCCACCGGTAGATCCGACCACCTGTACCACGTTTAAGGAGCGGGCAGCCCAGTACCTTACCGCCAGGCCGCCTCAGCCCAATGAGCCTCCGGGAATTCTTACCGAGATTTTTGGTTTCATTAAGCAGGTGACCGGCGAAGCATCGCGGAATATTTTTGATACGTTCGTCAGTAACGACAATTATCAATACGCCGTGTACGCGACCTTCTCGCTGTATATCGTGATTTTCGGTGCCATGTTCACCATGGGGCTGGTGCAGGCCACGTTTGGTCAGGTGCTGATCAGGCTGTTTCGCATTGGGTTGATTGTTTCACTGATTGGCCCGGGCGGCTGGCAGTTTTTTAGTGAGTATGTGGTCACGTTTTTTAATGATGGTACCGATCAGCTGATCAGCGCGGTGATGGATATTGCCGCCGGTATTCCCGCAGGCCAAACTCCGCTGGGCATTTCGCCTTTTTACCGCCTTGACCGCATTGCTACCTTTCTGATTAACCCCGATACGCTTGTCGCGCTGATGGGGGCAGGCACCAGCGGCGTTTACGCACTGGGCATGACCGGATTTATGGGGCTGGCCTTTTTTGGGTTTCTCAAACTACTCATCGATGCGCTGCAGACCTACGCGATTGCGTTTGTGGTGCGCTCGATGTTGCTGGGTTTGGCGCCGATCTTCTTCGTGATGCTGTTATTTGAACGCACCAAGGGTCTCTTCACCGGCTGGGTGAACTTGCTGGTCGCGTTTTCGCTCAACCCCATTTTGCTCTTCACCTTCCTCTCGTTCATGGTGACCATGATCTCCAGCGCCACGGAAAATATGCTTGGCGGCAGCCAGCTATGCTGGGTCACCACGCAGCAAGGCGAGGGGGTTAGCGCCCAGAAAGCGTTCTGGAGGTTTACCTACAGCGAGAATGGTCAGGAAAATGGCCCACGCACGCCGTATCTGCTGGACTGGACGTTTGATGGCAACATGCAGTGTAATGTTGCGGGGCAGCCCAATCAGCAATGTCCACAGTTTCCGATCAAGATTATTGATGTGCTCACCTTCTTCCTGCTAGTATGGCTGGCGATGCGGTTTAGTGAAGTGATCGATAGGATATCGAACGAGCTTGCATCGACCTTCGCTTCGCTATCAGCAGAAACCAGATTGGCGCAATATATGTCGAACAATAATGCGGAAGCAACTATGGGTGGTACTGGATCACCAAACCGACCAGCGGCTGATCAAAAGTCTCCAACCCCATCGCCTACCGTGACGACGAGGAACTGAGCACCATGAAACCGTTTACCCTCATCGCCTGTTTCATCGTGACGCTTAGCGTCAGTGCGTGCGATACCGATAAGGTCGAGGTGCTGAAAAGCCCCTGCGCTTCCGCGGCTGAGGACGGCCCTTGCGGTGCCAAACGGCCAGTGAATGCTTGGTGGCTGAAAAGTGCAGGCTAACTAGCGGCTGGGTGCTTGACGTTCCCGTGCGCGTGCTGCAGCGCGTCTTTTTTCTTCTTCTTGGATGCGTGAGGCATCCGTCGCTTTTGCTTCTTTTGCGGCCTGCTCTGCTGCTTTTCTCGCACTGTCTGCTTTGGCATTGGGCGTTTTGGGCGGCTTTATGGCCGGCCCACTCATGCCCACATTCTGCTGCGATCCAGCCTGGATGCCCTGCATATTCAGCTGGGCTTTTTGCATGGCCGCTAAAATATGCGGTGGAATCGCGGCGGAGGTTGTCGGCGCCGCAGGCTGCGGCAGTGGCGTAGGTCTGGCATTTTGGGCTGGCTGCGCTACTGCTGCGGGCGGGCGCACAGTTCGGGTATCCATGCTTCGAGCTATGCCCGAAATGGCGGAAGGTCTTTGCGTTTGCGACTGATTGCGCGAAGCGCTGCGTGCTTCGCTGAGTGCGCCTCTGCCAGCCCCTACGGCAATGCTGGGCGCTGCATTTGCAGTTTTACCGTCTTTGCGCGCCTGTTCCGCAAGCAAGCGTGCGGCCTGCGTGCGCGCCGCTAAATCGGCAGCTTGCTGTGCGAGCTGCGCATTCTGATTGCTTTGTACACCAATGGCGGATGCGATATGGTTTTGCAGTCCGGCGCTTGCCGTATCCATACTGGTGCCGACGGTATCGTGCATATCTTTACTCAGCAGCGAGGCGGGGCCAGAAATTTGTTGCAGACGCGAGAGCACCACATCCATACCGACTTCAATACGCTCAATCAAATCGCCCAGTTTCGGATGGGCAGAGGTCGCATAAAAATCAGGAATGCGCTGCAGTTGATCTTTGATCATCTGCGCGGTGGTGGTATCACCCAGCTTGCTTGCAAAGCGAAACGCTTCAAGTTTGGCCAGATAGCCAATCTGCCCAAAGGCCTGCGTTGCGCTGATCACTGCGGGGTGATTCAGCACGCTGGCATCCACGCTGCGTGCATGGCTCAGCATTTTTTCAAACACGCCCATCACGCCTTTAATGGCACCGATTGCGGCGACATCATCGTCAGGGTTCAGGCGCAGACCATCTTTCACGTTAATATCGCCGATGGAAACTTTCAGCTTACGTAAAATATCTTTGGCGATTTCTACGGCGTCGCGGCGCACGGGTTCTTTCAAGCCCACCACGTGATGTGCCGAGGCAGCGCTGAATAACAGCTGATTGCCGAGTGCATCCAGATCATTGCTCTGGCGCTGAAGTTGTAGCTGCGCATGAAAATGTTCACGCGTGCTTGCGAGCAAATCGCGCAGGCGGTTTGCCTCATCAATCGCCGCGTCCACGGCATCCACACTGAGGGCTTCATCGATGAGAAGCTCAGAATAATACGGATCAAACGGGGTTTGATTGGTGGGCGGAATTTGCCAGTCTTTCACGCTGGATCCTGAGAAGAAATCAATCACCTCGCTAAACGGCTTTAGCCACGAGCTGGAGCGGTTTTTCGCTAAAATACGCTCGTAAATATAGCGCGCGCCATCGCCGCCGGGAGCGCTTGCTTTTTCAATATCGATAAAATCTTCCAGCGGGTTGTGATTGGGAATCAGCCCCAGAAAGAGGAAATTGTTATAGCAGCCGCGACCTATAAATTTAGCGATGTCTTCCATCGCGTCTTCGGCGGCCTGTTCGCTCATGTTTTTGGGGTTCTGCGCGAAATAATAAATCATCAGGTAATTGCGCACGCAGGCGATATTATCGCGCAGATCTGCCCATTTTTCGTAGCGTTTATTGAGCGGATTGACGAATTCATCGCTGTTGAAATTCTCATCCACCAACCCGTCAAAGGCGGGGTATTTTTGCAGCGAATAATCGATATCGTAGCTGTGGTCTTTCACCACGGCGTAGAGCGTTTCCCAGCTAAGTACGGGGGGGATCACGTAATCGCCAATGTCACCGCCGACTTTAAGTTTCGGGCCGAAATTGCCGCTATCACGTTCCTGCTTGAGCAAATCTGCCACCACCGCATCGGCCTTGGCGGATGCCTGTTCGAGAAATTTTAGCTCTTCTGGGGTGATGGCGCTCATGATGGCTTAGCTTTTGGGGGCTGGAGTGCCGGAATTTTCTGCCTGCGCCGCACCGAGTGCGTAGACACATAAATCTTCAAACGAGACGTTATTTTCCTGCGAAATTTTGAAGAGCTTTTCAAAGCTATCCATCACGTCTTGCGGGATGTTGCCACCGCGCTCTGAGGACAGCCACCACGACTGAAATTGCAGCGGGTGCTTCTTCGGATTCGGGTTGCCAATGTAAATGTGAAACGGGTGCTTTACACCGTTAAAATCACACGGAACAGTAAAACGTTTCATAAGCTACTCTCCTACCTTACCTTTACCTCGTAGCAGAAGAATATGACAGAATGATGAAGATATGCTTAAAACTTCACGGCAAGGAAGGGGCTAAAATCAGCAAAATCAGGCGGTTGTTCTGCGGCGGGTGAAAGAAAAATTCTCCGCATAGGCCTTAGGCGGCACCTTGGCGCTTTTCGGCTCTTCGATGATCGCTTCCAAATTTTTTGCTTTCGCGTAGGCGAGGGCTTCTTCTTTGGTATCAAATTCCAACTGAATTTGTACGGCGGTATCCTGCATCGTCGTCCACCCCATCAGCGGATCAGGCGTGTGCGCATCGTCGGTCATATATTCCATTTTCCAGTGGCGGGTTTTACCGCGACCTGACTGCATTGCGGTTTTGCTGGGCTGAAAAATACGCACCTGACGTGACGACATAGATAACTCCTACGCGCTGATTATGCCGATTTTTTTACTGGCTTTGAAGCAGTTTTTTTCACACCAGTCTTCTTCGCGGTAGTTTTTTTCGCCGCAGGCTTTTTGCTTGCGCCGCCTGCTTTTTCACCGGCTGCTTTTTTGCCTTTCGCCGCTTTGCCTTCTTTGGTTTTCGCATTGGCGAGCAGGGGCAGTAATTCTTCCAGCGTGATCGTTTCGACGTCGGCATTTTTTGGAATGCTGACAAACGCGCCTTTGAACGGAATGTACGGCCCGTAGCGGCCTTTGACGATTTCAATCGCATCGCCTAAGTCCGGATGATTGCCGAGCGATTTTAGTACTACTTTGCCCGCACGTCCGGGTTTGTTGGCAGCACCGGCAATCAGATCCACCGCGCGGTTCATGCCGATGGAAAGCACATCATCGCCAGCCGGGATGGTAACGTAGCGTTTTTGATATAGCAGGTAGGGGCCGAAGCGGCCAATGCCCGCCATCACCATCTCGCCGGTTTCCGGGTGTGCACCTACCTCGCGCGGGAGTGCCAGCAAATCAAGCGCGCGCGCCAGATCAAAACTTAGCGGATCCGCACCTTTGGGAAGGCCGCTGCGCTTGGGCGTTTTGCCTTCGCCCAGCTGCGCGTAAACACCGTAAGGGCCTTTGCGAATGCTCACAGGCTCGCCGGTTTTGGGATCATTGCCCAGCACGATGGGAAACTGCGTATCGGCACTGGCGTTGCCACTGGCGGCGCCATCTGCATCGGCAGATTGCACGGTAAGCTGGCGCGTATAATTACATTCCGGGTAATTGCTGCATCCTAAAAATGCGCCGAATTTTCCGGTTTTCAGGCCGACTATGCCATCGGAACATTTGGGGCAGGCGCGCGTATTTTCACCTTCTTCGCTGCCAAATAAAAACGCCGCGAGCAAGGTTTCAACCGATTTAAGGACATCAGGGATGGTGAGTTTTTTACTGTCTTCGACCTGCGCGGAAAATGCCTCCCAGAACTGGCGCAGTTCGGCTTTCCAGTTGAATTTACCTTCGGCAATATCATCCAGTCGCTCTTCCATTTGCGCGGTGAAATCATACTCGACGTAACGCGCGAAATAGGTCATCAAAAACGCGGTAACGATGCGCCCGAGCGGGTTTGCAACAAACCGGCGCTTATCAAGCGATGCGTAGCCACGATCAATCAGCACCGAAATAATACTCGCAAATGTGGAGGGACGACCAATGCCGAGTTCTTCCAAACGCTTGACCAGCGTGGCTTCCGAATAGCGCGGCGGCGCTTGCGTAAAATGCTGCGCGGGGGTGATGGTTTTGGTGCTTAGCGCATCGCCCGCACTTAGTGGCGGCAGGCTCTGGCTGTCATCTTCTTCATCGTCACCGCTTGCGGATTTGGGGGCGTCGCCCTCATCGCGGCCTTCTTGATAGAGGCTTAAAAACCCGTCGAACTTCAGGGTGGAACCACTTGCGCGCAGTAGCGCATTTCGTGTGGTACTCGCGATGTCCACGCTGAGCTGATCGTACACCGCAGCTTCCATCTGGCTGGCGAGCATGCGCTTGTAAATCAGCTCGTACAGCCGTGCCATATCGCCCTCAAGCACGCGCGCCATTTGCTCTGGCGTGCGCGTAATATCGGTGGGGCGAATGGCCTCGTGGGCTTCCTGCGCGTTTTTGGTTTTGGTTTTATACATGCGCGGCGATTCTGGCAGATACGCGTTGCCAAACTGCTTGGCGATGTGCTCACGCGCGGCCATGATCGCGTCGGTGGAAACGGTGACGCCGTCAGTTCGCATGTAGGTAATCAGCCCTACGGTTTCACCGCCAATATCGACCCCTTCATAGAGTTTCTGCGCGACCTGCATGGTGCGCTTGGCAGAAAAACCCAGCTTGCGCGAAGCATCCATTTGCAGGGTTGAGGTGGTAAACGGCGCATAAGGCTGGCGGCGGATGGTGCGCGGCTTCACCTCGCGCACGGCAAACTGTGCGCTTTTTAGTGACGAAGTGATCGCGTGGGCTTGTGCTTCGGTGGTGATGGAAAATTTCTCGAGCTTTGCGTTGTCAATCTCGATTAACTTGGCCGAGAAACTTGCGTTTTTATCGGTGCTGAGATTTGCGGTAATGCTCCAGAATTCCTGCGGGCGGAAGGTTTCAATCTCGCTTTCACGCTCGCACAGCAGGCGCAGCGCCACCGATTGTACACGGCCTGCCGATCGCGAGCCGGGAAGTTTACGCCACAATACCGGCGAGAGATTAAAGCCCACCAGATAATCGAGTGCGCGGCGGGTTTGCTGCGCGTTTACTAAATCCATATCAATGTCGCGCGGATGTTCGATCGCGTGGGTGACGGCTTTTTTGGTGATTTCATGAAAGACAATCCGGCGCACGCCGACATCTTTTTTCAGCGATTTACTTTCTTTAAGCGCCTCAAGCACGTGCCAGGAAATTGCCTCACCTTCGCGGTCAGGGTCAGTCGCGAGATAAAGCGTATCTGCGCCTTTGAGGGCTTTTGAAATTTCTGAAAGCGGGCGCTTGGAATCACTATCTACTTCATAGAGCATCGCAAAATCATTGCTGACATCGACCGAGCCATCTTTCGACGGCAGGTCGCGCACATGGCCGAACGATGCCAGCACGGTGTAATCTTTCCCCAGATATTTATTGATGGTTTTTGCTTTTGCGGGCGATTCCACAACGACAACGGATTTAGACATTTTCTTCTCCAGCATGAAGGGTAATAAAGCCGCCGGGCAAACGTTTGACGCGTCCGGCAAGTTCAAGTTCGAGCAGCACTGCAAGACCGATATGCGCAGGCACATCGGCGCTTACCAGCACACTATCGATATGGGTGGGACTGTAGGAAAGTGCTTGTAAAATGGCAGCCTGCGCGCGCGCCAGGGTGGTGTCATCGGGCGTTTCACCCACGCTGCTTACGCCAAATAACGGCAGGGATGGATGTTCAGCCAGCGGAATCGTTTCCGCAGATAAATGCGAGGTGATATCCGCCGCGGATTCGACCATATGCGCACCTTCGCGGAGCAACTGGTTGGTGCCGTGACATCGCGGATCCATCGGCGAGCCGGGCACCGCGAAGACTTCGCGGTTATAATCGAGTGCGTAGCGCGCGGTAATCAGCGAGCCGGATTTCAGTGAGGCCTCCACCACCAGCGTACCTTGTGCCATGCCCGCAATGATGCGGTTGCGCGCGGGAAAATGGCGCGCCAGTGGCTTGGTGCCAAACGGCGCTTCGGCAATGATGGCGCCTTGTTCACGGATGGCGTGATAGAGTTTTTCATTCTCCGGCGGGTAGATGTGATCGATGCTGCCGGCAATCACCGCAATCGTGCCTGAGGCAAGGCTGGCCTGATGCGCTGCCGTATCAATCCCGCGGGCGAGACCGGATATAATCACGGTTTTTGTGGCTCCCACATCGCTGACGAGTTTTTTCGTAAACAAGCACCCATTAGCAGAGGCGTTGCGTGCACCAACCACGCCTAGCATCCTAGGTGAAGAAAGCAGATGGCTATGACCCAGCACGGTGAGTAGCGGCGGTGCATCCGGCACCATTTGGAGCAGGCGTGGATAATCTTCGCTGCCGTATAACACCACCGACGCGCCGTAGCGCGAGAGTGCACTCAGCTCGTGCTCAGCCTCGGCCATGCTGGCAATGCGTATGGGTTTCTTACGCCCGCCGCGCGCGCTCATTTCAGGGGCTATTTCAATCGCGCGACTTACCGATCCACAATATTTCACCAGCTGATAAAACGTCATCGGCCCGATATTTTCCGAGCGGATCAGGCGCAGCACATCCACGGCGCGCTCGGCTTTCAGCGATGGATTGGGGATGTAATTATGCATCCGGGCTGCCTGCTGCATCGTCAGTGGTTGCATCTTTTTTAGAAAACTCAAACGCGGGTTCGTTGCCGCGCATCAGGCGGTTGATATTGGCGCGGTGGGTATAGAAAATCAGCGTGCTCAGCAGTACGCCCATCGTGCCCATCAGCATCCCGTCGGATGCCCAGAGCATAATCGGCGCGAAACAGAACGCCACCAGTGCCGCAAGCGAGGAAAAGCGCAGCGTATAAAAGGTGAGTAGCCACAAGACGGCGCATAAGAATCCCGCTGCGGCACTCACGGCAAACAGCGCACCAAAGGCTGTGGCCACACCTTTGCCGCCTTTGAAATTTAGCCAGGGCGAATAGACGTGACCTAAAACGGGAAGCATCAGCGCAAATGGCACGAGCGCCTCGCTCATCATGCCCACGAGGGCAACGGCGAAATAGGCTTTGAGCATATCGAGCAGCATGGTCAGCGCTGCGACATCTTTACGGCCAGAGCGTAGTACGTTTGTTGCCCCGATATTGCCGGAGCCGTAACTGCGCGGATCGGGCAGGCCGAAGGCTTTGGAAAGCAGTACGCCAAACGGAATCGTGCCTAGCAAAAACGCCACCGGTAGCGCCAGTAATGCTAAACTATCCATGATGCCTCCCTCGCGTATACGCGTACGTGTGTACACTCACGAGCGTAGCGGTGCGAAAAATTATCTGGCAAGCGAAATATGTTTCAGCCCATCCAGTGCGCCTTGCAACATGTAGGCTGCGGCGAGTTTATCGACCAGCTCGGCGCGGCGTGCGCGGCTGACGTCGCCATCATCAATCAGCGTGCGGGTGACGGCGGCGGTGGAAAGCCGCTCATCCCACAGCAATATAGGCAGGCTACATTGCTGGTGAAGATTTTTTGCCATCTGCCGCACGGACTGACAGCGAGGCCCTTCGCTACCATCCATGTTCAGCGGATAGCCGATGATCATGGCGGCCACCTTGTTTTCATGAAGGATGGTTTGAATCATCGCGGCGTCTTTCGCCCATTTGCTGCGATTGATTTTTTGGTAGGGGCTGGCGATAACCCGCAAATCATCGCTGATGGCAACGCCAATAACATGCGACCCGGGGTCGATGCCGAGTAAGCGGCCAGCAGGCGCCAAGGCCGCAAATTCTTCAAGGTTTTTGGTATATCCGTACTGCATGGCTCCTAAATACTTGCATTCTGCACAAAAGCTAGGTTAAAACGCCGCATCTTTTCTCATTCTTTCTTAACCGAGCATTCGCCAGTGGCACTGACTGAAACCGACATCAAAAAAATCGCCAGGCTCTCGCGGCTGGGCTTAAGTGCTGAGGAAATCACGCACTACACCGCAGAGCTGAATGCGATTTTATCGTGGATCGAGCAGTTGCAGGCGGTGGATACTACCGGCATCGCGCCGCTATCGAGTGTAGCAAACCAGAGCTTGCCGATGCGCGACGATGTGGTGAGTGACGGTGGCATTCAGGCCGATATTTTAGCCAACGCCAAGGATGCAAAATATGGCTGTTTCAGTGTACCGAAAGTGATTGAATAATGCGCGCGCTGACTCATTTCACCATTGCCGAAGCACGGGATGCACTGGCCAGCAAACAATGCTCTGCCGAGGAGCTGGCGCGTGCGCATCTAAGCGCGATCGATGCGCTGAACCCCGCGCTCAATGCCTATGTTCACCGCTGCGATGAGCTTACCCTCGCGCAGGCCAAAGCATCGGACGCGCGCCGCGCGAAAGGCGAGGTGGGTTTGCTGGAAGGGATTCCGGTGGGCATTAAAGATCTGTTTTGTACCAAGGGCGTTGGTTCGCAGGCAGCCTCGAAGATTTTAGACGGGTTTATCCCACCCTATGAATCGACCGTGACGAGCAAATTGTTTGCCCAGGGTGCGGTGATGCTGGGTAAGCTGAACATGGATGAGTTTGCCATGGGCTCGGCCAATATCACCAGCACCTATGGCAACTGCATTAGCCCGTGGAAACTTGCTGATCGTGCGGAGGCGAAGCTGGTGCCGGGGGGATCCTCCGGTGGCTCCTCAGCGGCGGTGGCAGCGCGTTTGTGCATGATGGCAACCGGCACCGACACGGGCGGCTCGATTCGTCAGCCCGCCGCATTTACCGGCATTGTAGGCATTAAGCCCAGCTATGGCCGCTGCTCGCGCTACGGCATTATTGCGTTTGCTTCTTCGCTGGATCAGGCAGGCCCGATGACGCGCAGCGTGCGCGACGCGGCGATTGCGCTTACCGCAATGAGTGGCCATGACGCGAAAGATTCTACCAGCGCGAAGATCGATGTGCCGAATTTCGAGGGCATGCTCGGTCACAGTATTCGTGGCAAAAAAATCGGTATCCCGAAAGAATATCGCATCGAAGGAATGAATCCGGAAATCCTTCGTGAGTGGCAAAAAGGCGAGCAGATTTTGAAAGATGCCGGCGCTGAAATTATACCGGTATCGCTTCCCAATACGGCGCATGCGCTGGCGACGTACTACATCATCGCGCCGGCGGAGGCCTCTTCCAACCTCGCGCGGTATGACGGGGTGCGCTACGGCCTGCGGGTCGTAGACAGTGGCGATAATCTCGACGCGCTTTATAGTAAAACGCGCGCTGCTGGTTTCGGCGCTGAGGTGAAGCGCCGCATTTTAATTGGCACTTACGTGCTTTCTGCGGGTTATTACGATGCGTATTACAAAAAAGCCCAAGCCGTGCGCGCGCTGATTGCTGATGATTTTAAGCGTGCCTTCGAACAGGTCGATGCGATTTTAACCCCCACGGCGCCTTCGGATGCGTTTGTGATTGGCGAAAAGCAAGATGATCCGGTGGCGATGTATTTGAACGATGTGTTTACCGTGCCCACCTCGCTTGCCGGGCTGCCGGGGATTTCCATTCCCAGCGGGCTTTCGGCGCGCGGGCTACCGCTTGGGCTGCAGCTCATTGGTCGCATGTGGGATGAGGGCGGCATCTTGAATATCGCAAGCGTGATGGAGCAGGCACTGGCATTTCATCATCTTCCGCAGCAGGTCGCCGCATGAGTCAGCCCTACCGCATTTCAGGAACGACTGGCGTTTGGGAAGTGGTGATCGGCCTTGAGGTTCACGCGCAGGTCAACTCGCGCTCGAAACTTTTTTCCGGCGCGCCCGTGAGCTTCGGCGATGAGCCGAATCAGAATGTCTCGCTGGTGGATGCGGGCATGCCCGGGATGCTGCCCGTGATTAACCGAATTTGCGTGGAACAAGCGGTGCGCACCGGCCTTGGCATTAACGCGCGGATCAATCTGCATTCGATTTTTGATCGCAAAAATTATTTCTACGCCGATCTGCCAACAGGGTATCAGATTTCGCAATTCTCTGACCCGATTGTTTCCGGCGGCGAGGTGGTGATTGATTTGCCCGGCGGAGAGAGCAGAACCATCAACGTTACCCGCCTGCATCTTGAGCAGGATGCCGGAAAATCGTTGCATGAATATTCGCCGCAATTTTCTTACATCGATCTGAACCGCGCCGGCGTGGCGCTGATGGAAATCGTCTCTGAGCCTGAGCTGCGCTCGCCGGAAGAGGCGGGAGCCTACCTTAAAAAACTGCGTAGTATTCTGATGTATCTGGATACGTGCGACGGCGATATGGATAAGGGCAATCTTCGCTGCGATGCGAATGTTTCCGTGCGCCGTGAAGGGGTCACGACGTTTGGTACGCGCTGCGAGATTAAGAACGTCAACTCGGTGCGTTTTTTGATGAAGGCGATTGAGTTTGAAGCCCAGCGTCAGGTGGAAATTTTAGAAGCCGGCGGCGTGATTGATCAGGAAACGCGTCTGTTCGATGCCAGCACCGGCGAAACGCGTACCATGCGCAGTAAAGAAGATGCGCACGATTACCGCTACTTCCCTGATCCGGATTTGCTGCCCTTAGAGATTGAAGAAGAATGGGTGGCAAAACTGCGTGCAGACCTGCCCGAACTGCCGGATGCGAAGAAAGCCCGCTACTGCGCGAATTACGGCCTTTCAGTTTACGATGCGTCGGTGATTACCGCAGAGAAATCGTTCGCTGATTATTTTGAAGCGATGCTGGCCGATGGCTGCGATCCGAAACTGGCCTCCAACTGGATGACGGGTGAATTATTCGGGCGCTTAAATAAACTTGGCCTTGAAATCACCGCATCGCCGGTTAGTGCGCTGGCGCTTTCTGAGCTCGTAAAGCTGATTCAGGATAATACCGTATCGGGCAAAATTGCGAAAACCGTGCTGGATGCGATGCTGGAATCAGGCAAGTCTGCCAAGCAGATTGTCGATGAGCAGGGGTTGGTGCAAGTGACCGATACCAGCGCGATTGACGCGGCGATTGACGCGGTAATCAGCGCTAATCCAGATAAAGTGGCGGAATATAAAAGTGGCAAAGATAAATTATTTGGCTTCTTCGTTGGCCAGGTCATGAAGGCTACCGAAGGCAAGGCCAACCCCGCCATGGTCAATGATCTGCTGAAGGCGAAGCTTTCTTTATAGTCATTTACCTTAAGAATTTCCTCTGGCTGCAAATCGCTATGTTCTGCGCTTCCACTGCGCATGTACCAAAACGTACACTTGCGCTGCGGTTCTCGAACCTAACGATTTTCGCTGCAGAGGAAATTCTTAATCTAAACGACCATATAGATCGTGCGTCATCAGATTTTTGCGTCATCCCCCGCAGCTACTATTGTGCAACGCTGCGAGGTAGGTTAGACAAACCCCACGCACCCGTAGCTCAGCTGGATAGAGTGTTGCCCTCCGAAGGCAAAGGTCGGACGTTCGAATCGTCTCGGGTGCGCCATGATTATTCCCCTCAGCGCTACTGCGCGCGGGCGAGTAGTTCGCGTGCCAAGGTGTGATCTGGGTTACTGGTCAAAATCGCGGTTAAATCCTGACGGGCAAGCGCCATATCGCTTAAGGCAATAAACACGCGCGCGCGGGTGTAGAGCAGCTCTTCATTGGTGGGGCTGAGGCTGATGGCATGATCCAGCTCTTGCACGGCCTGTGTATACTGGCCGTATGACTCGCGCAGTAGCGCACGTTCCAGCAGTGTTTCTGCGGCGAGTTTACTGCGCAGCGAACTATTGGCACCGCTGACGCGCAGAAAATTCAAATGTTCCTGCAGATGCTGTAATGCCGCGTCTGGTTTTTTCGATAGGTTCAGCGCGCGCGCGGTTTGCCGCGTAATGTAGTTGAGCAGGGCTAAATCCGAAGGCGGCACCATGCGCTCGACGGTGAGCAAATCGCGCGTGGCTTCATCGTAGCGACCCATCGCGTACAGCGCCATGGCGCGGCAGTGGCGCGAGGCGATGGAATCTTGCGCGGCAAGTGCTGCGTTACTGTTAGTGATGGCCTGTTGCGGATTTTTCGCCGCAAGCGCGGCACATTCGCGGTACGATTCGGTGTACACAAAGCCTGAAGGCTGGGGTGCAGGCGAGACATCAGCTTCAGTTGCACCTGCTGCCCAGCTGGCGTAGGGTAGGGTGGTAGCACATAAAAATGCGCAGGCGGTGATCAGGCGTTTCATCGTGCAAACATGACAGAAAGAAACAAGGCTGGCAAGAATGGAACTGGCAATTTTTGGCTTCGGCTATAGCGCAGAGCATCTGGCCGCGCAGGCGAGGCTTACTGGCGCCGCGCTGTGGGGCACCAAACGCCGCGCGCAGCAACAGCCGTTTGAATGTCTGGCGTACGAAGCGGGGGCGGATAGCGCAGCGCTTGCCGCGAAGGGCACCCACACCACGCACGTGCTGATTTCTATTCCGCCCATCGATGCGTGTGGCGGCGTGGTATCTGCGCTACTGCCGGCGCTGTCTGCGATGAAACAGCTGCGCTGGGTGGGGTATCTTTCGACCACCGGTGTTTACGGCGATCATGGCGGCGCGTGGGTCGATGAGAGCACCGCACTTGCGGCTGCGGCCACGCCACGCGCGGCGGCGCGCATTGCGGAAGAGCAGATGCTACGTGAACATTGTCCGCAGGCGCATATTTTTCGCGTGAGCGGGATTTATGGGCCGGGGCGCAGTGTGATCGATCAGCTGATGTCCGGCCATGCGCGGCGGATTCACAAAGCAGGGCAGGTGTTCTCGCGCATTCATGTCGCCGATATTGCGCGCTGCCTGATGGCATCGATGCAAGCGCCAACAGCGGGGGAGATCTATAACCTTGCCGATGATTACCCTTGCGCCGCCGAAGAAGTGATGGCTCACGGCGCCAGCCTACTTGGCATTAGCCCGCCGCCGCTGGAAGACTATGCGCAGGTGCAATCCAGCCTGTCACCCATGATGCGCGAGTTTTACAGCGCCTCGCGCCGCGTGGCGAATAAGAAAATCAAGGAAAAGCTGGGCGTTCAACTAGCCTTTCCTAGCTACCGCGAAGGGCTGGCACAGATATTGCAGTATACGCACGAGTCATCATTTTAACACGTTAGGTGCAGCGCATGACGCGTATGAATTACTTCCGCAAGATGTTGTGTGCGTCCATGACGCTGGCGCTGATTTCCGGATGTAACGGCATTACCGAGGAAGCAAAAGACATCGCCCGCGCGGCCAAACGCTCGCAACATGAGACGCGTGAGGCCTGGCGTGAGGTGCTAACCTATACGCCGCAGCCTGAGGCCCCGTTGTCGCAGCGGCGCTTTTGTTACCGCCGAATGGGCGATATCGTCTGCTACGATAGCGAGCAGAATACCACCTCGCCGCTAGTGGCGATTCAAGAAGGCATCCCCGGACGGATGGTGACGGGCATGGAAATGGGTGGGCGCGCGATGGGCTCAGCATCTGCCGATATGCAGGTGAGCACGGTGCAGCCGCCAGTATCGCATGCTGCGCCTGCCTCGCAAGGCATGGGTGAAGACGCGCCGATCATGGGCGTGGTTGAGCAGAGCGATTTAGCCGCTCCCAGCAGAGCAAATACTGCGCCCTTACACACAGCCTGCGGTGCGGGTACGCCGTTTCCTTGCAAAGAATCGCCCTACGCTAAAGACAAAAAGTAATTCACTATTTTAGCCGCGATAGCAGCCAGCTGGCAAGCCACAATCCCGTCATCGCGGCGATGATGCTGGGTGCTAGCGGGCTATCAAACTTCAGCGAAAACGCAATCCCGCACAGCACGCCAAGGACGGCGAGGATGGCGGCCACCACCATCATCGCTTTTGGGCTGGCGCTCAGCATCCGTGCGCCGGATGCGGGAATGACCAGCATGCCGGTGACGAGTAACACGCCAATTAGCGGTACGGCGAGCGCCATATACAGCGCCAGCATGAGGGCGAGAGCGCGCCACATCCTCGTGACGCGAACGCCGGCAAGCCGCGCGAGGTCAATGTCCAGCGCGGTCATCACTAACGCGCGATGTAGCCAGAAGATCAGCAGTGCACATGGAATACTTATCAGCGCGGTAAGACGCGCCAGATGCGGAGGAAGACTTAACACATCGCCGAGCAGATAATGGTGAATATCGACCGCGCCCGCGCCGCTGATACTCATCCACACCATGCCGAATGACAGCGCACCAAACGCCATTACCGCCAGCAGGCTGTTGACATTCTGCCCGCTGCGCATGGTGTTGGCACCCAGTAACAAGGTGAGCGCGAGCGTGATCAGCAAAATGCCGCCCGTGATAGGCACCACCTGCAGCGCGAAGGATAGCGCCACGCCGAGCATCGCCGCATGCGCCATAGCATCGCCGTAATACGCCATGCCGCGCCACAGCACCACGGAGCCTAAGGTGCCCGCAAGCATCGCCAGCGGGACGAGTGCGATCAGCGCCAGGATGACAGCGTTATCCATGCCCGCACTCCGTGTGCGCGGTGGAAGCGCTCAGCGGCTCAAGCTCGCCGGTAGGCGTGTGGCGGTGATGATGCTGATGAATGTAGAATGCAAATTTTTCTGCATGCGCTTCGCCAAACAGGTTTGCAAATGCCGGGTTCTGCTGCACCGATTTTGGCGTGCCTTCACAGCAAATATGATGCTGCAAACACACCACGCGCTTCGATGCCGCCATGACCATATGCAGATCGTGCGAGACCATGACGACCGCGCAGCCCCTTTGTGTCGCGGCTTCAATAAGGCCGTAACATTCAGACTCAGCATGAATATCCATTCCCTGCATGGGCTCATCCAGCGCAAGAATATCGGGGGTACCACTGAGTGCGCGTGCCAGCAGCACGCGCTGCCACTGACCGGCAGAAAGGTTGCCAAGCGGCGTTTTGCGCCAGGTATCGATGCCCAGCATGTGCAGCATGTCATCATCTGGCGTGCTGTAAAGTTTGAGGAAATAGTCCACATTCATCGGCAGATTCGTGGGTGGCATCATACGCTGCGGCACGTAGCCGATACGCAGCGCCGGTGCAGCGATCACCTCGCCACTGGTGATGGTTTCAAGGCCGAGCAGGCAGCGCAGCAGCGTGCTTTTGCCTGCACCGTTGGGGCCGATGATCGTCAGAATCTCTGCCGGATGAATATCCAAGCTCACCTGATCCAGCACAAGGGTACTACGATAAAGTTTACTGATATTTACCGCGCGAATCAGCGGTGCTGCGCGGACATCACTCACGTTAAGAGACATCGCGCAGGGTATCTTCGTGGGGCTGTCCGGCTTCGGCTTCGCCGCGCAGGGTAAGGCCAAATGCGCTGGCAATCGCGAGGCTGAGCGCCATCGCGAGCATGACGCCGAGCAAGTAAAATAGCGGCGCGGCGACGTCAGGCATCGCCACCATCACGTAGCGGCCGAGATGAAAGCCTACCGTGCCGCTGATGATCACCGCCAGCGTGCAACCCCTGCTGGTGCAGAGTTTCAGGCACGCGATCAGTGCGACCAGACTAATCATCACCAGCGAGATCGCCATGCCATCTTTGGTGAGGTACACATGCAGGCTCGCGCCGCCCATGGCAGCCATCAGGCAGGAAAAGGGGGCAATGAGGTAGCCATCATCTTCCAGCCAGGCAGCGCATACGCCAACGATCAGGCAGATGGTGAGCAGCCATAACTGCTCCAGCGGCATACGAAACCCGGCGCTTAAGCCTGCGCTGGAAACGCCTGAGGCCTGCACCAGTACAAACGGCAACGCGATCAGCATGAAAACGAATAACACAAAACTAACAAAGCGTGCAGCCGACATAGAGCCTGGAAGGTAAGGATGGTTGAATCACGTGATACTTCAGGCTAGCGTACAGCCATGGCGACATCAAGTCATCGATATTTTCTGCTTACGCTTTGGCTGATCGCGCTGGTGATGAGTGGCTTATCTGGCGCAGCGCATGCGCGCGAAAGCGATTTGAGCGTGATGGCCGATGAGAAATTACTCCCCGCGCTGCTGAGCCTGACGCGTGATTACGTGCGCGCGGAGGGTTTTACCATCAGTCTGCTAGCCGCTGACGCCGAGGCAGAAGACGACGTGGCCACCCGTATTCGTGGCGGCTTACCGGTAGATATGATTCTCACCGCCAATACGGCGTTTGCAGAAAAAATGAAGCAGGCCGGATTGGTCGATCAGAATGCGAGCAAAGCACTGGCGGAGGATCCACTCGTACTACTGGCGAGCGTTAAACATAGTGCGAAGAACGCCTTGTGGGCATCTCCGGCGACGCTGGCGTTAAGCGGTTCGGTGCGCATGGTATGGCAGGAAAATAGCGGGCTTTCGCAGGAAGTACTCGCGCCGCTATTGGCACGTGAGATGCCGCATGTGCAGGTGCGCTTTGCTTCCGCGCGCTCACCTTCAGACTTACGGCGTATGCTGGCTGAGCCGGATACGCTGGCAATTGCCGCCAATTCTTACGCTGTGCAAATGGAAGATATCAAAATACTCCGCCATTTAACGGGGCAAGGCATACGCGATGTCAATATGCTGGTGATTGCCGGCGATCAGATGAGCAAAGCCCGCCGCTTTGCGGATTTTCTCGCCTCGCCAGAGGCGAAGCTGACATTGCGTGCCTATGGTTTTCTTGATTAAGTAATCGCACGAGGGTTGAGCGTTTCGTGACGGCTGATGGATGCCAGCGCATCGCAGTGGCTGCAGTAAGCCTGCCAGTGCGCGTGGGTGTGGCCGCACACATCGCATTTCCATGACAGTGCAAGGAGCGCAGGCGTAGATTGTTCGAGCAGCGCCTTAAGCCGCGTGATGATGTCTGCAGGTCGCTTGATGCGCGATAGGCTGCGCAGCGTGCCCTCGCGCGCGGCATCATCGGCGCGGGCATTAAGTTGCAACACCGCCTGCGCTAACCCCAGTGACGGGGTTGATTTCAAACTGCCAAGCAGCGATTTTAACAGCGTGCCGGACTGATCGGCGCTGGCGCAGTGCTGCACCATGTCCGCGGCCATATCTTGACCCCCTGCAAGCGAGGTAAATGGCAGATAATCGCCACTTTCCGTGCTATGCGCGGCGGCAAGTTTCGCAAGCGCCGTCACGCGCGCAAGCTGCTTGCGGCGTGATTTCTCAAGCGCATGACGTAGTCTAAACCCGCCCAGATAACGCGCGGCTGCTTCGTACTGGCGTGTATGCAGCATATGCGCGACGTAGCGTTCCGCAAGCCAGCTATCGAGCGGGAAACTCTCCCGCGCTTTCATCAGCGTGTCTTCGTACTCGGCGCGGTCGGGGTGTTTTCTGGCCTGCTCAAGCAAGCGTCGATAGCCGATATAGGCAGTGGTGGGATGAGAAAGCAGTGCCTTGAGATGGGGGGTAGCGCGCGCATCGTCGGCGAGTTTTTCACCGCTTTGCGCCGCCAGTAAATGCGGCAGCGGGCTTGACGGCAGTGCACGCGCGGCTTTTTTCAGCTCTTTCAGGGCGCGGGCGCTATCGCCCATGGCGTAAGAAGACAGGCTGCGGGTAATGTGATCCATCCCGTTCTCGTAGCGCGATAGCCGGTGTTGCAGGCGGTAACTGGCGGGAAAGCGCATCAGGCTAACGCCAAGCACACTCAACACCATCACCACGGCAATGAGCGCGCAAAGCAGCACCCACACAGCGAAAGCGGAAAGTTCAATTCGCGTGTCCAGCCAGTGAATTTCTAATGTACCCGGATGGGTGTGCAGCCATAACCCCACCTTGGTGAGTGGAATGAGAAGCAGCAAACATAATACGATGCGCGCCATGCTAATCCTCTGCCTGCGCAAGGGTCGCCAGTGCGCTGACAATGCGCTGTGCCAGTGCGTCAGCACGCGTGTAACGCAGCGCCTGATCGTGCCAGGTTTTCAGCGTAGGCGGGATGGATTTGGCGCGGCTGAGTGCACGCACGGCATCTTCCAGATCATCGCGTCTGAGGGCGCCTTGAAGCACCATACGTAGCCTACGCTCAGCGCTGGTAGCTTCTGCTTCCACGCGCACATGCGCCTTGAAGCCCTCGGATAAACGCTGCCAAAAACCGTGAGGCTGCGACTTGGTATCCTGCGATGTGGAGGGCTTGGTATCACTATCCGACTCGCTGAGCGCTAATTGCAACGTTTCCATCAGCGCGGTGCGGGTGGGAATTTCATGCGCGCGAATCAGGGTTGTAAAATTGGTCAGATCACGCGCGATGCGCGCGCGCGCTGCCAGTGCCTCAGGCGCGATATCGATGGCGCTTAGGCGCTCTTCTAATTGCTTTGCGCGGTCTGCGGCGTCGTTGGTGCCAATCGTGGGCTGTAGCCTTGTCGCGGCACTCAGCGCGTGGGCATATTTCGTGGTAGCACTTTGCTGCTGCGCGATGGAGGCTTCCAGCGCCGTAAACTTACTGCGCAGATCGCTGATTTCTTTTTCCAGCGCTTCGTTTGTTTCTGCACTACTGGAATGTTTCTCAAGTGCGCTGAGGGTAGCGGCTTGCTCTTCCACCGAAATGGTGAGGGTTTTTAGCTGATCGGCTAATGTACGGTGCTTGCGGCGCTCTTGAGAGAGTGCCTCTGCGAATTGTTGAAGCGGCCCGTCTGCTGCGGTTTGCTGAAGTTGCAACCCCTCGCTCACGCGCAGGATGCGCAGCTCCACATACACTGCCAGCGCTGCGAATAAGCAAAACAGTAGCAGAAAACCTACCAGCCAGGCGGCAATCCGGTGCGCAGTGCGCGGTGGGGAGCTACTTGCTGCGGGTTCTTCGGGTAATGATGGTGCAGGCGATGGTTCCATGTTCATCCCTCATGACTTCAGATTAGCACGTGAGGCGTGATCAGCAAGCGCGCATTCAAGCATCGCGCTACCGTGCGGCGCGGGTGCCGTGATAATTTCTCGTATGCTGCGGCGTTTTGCCTCCGCTGCGATTTGGCTGCTCATACAGATGGCGCGCAGTGAAGAGGGAGTAATGCCAGCATCACTCGCGCGCAGTAACTCAAAAGCAAAGCCCACGGCTTGCACGGAATAAAACAGCGCGGTGAGCGTGACGCCCTGAAGCACCGCTGCGTGAAGCTCGCGGCTGAGCATCGGCGCTGGGTGCGTGCGGTAGCAGATTGTTTCTTCGCAGGTATAATGCTGCGCGCGCAGCAGACTGGTGACATCCATCCGCACGACGTCACCGCGCAGATAATGCAGTGTAGCGGGAGGTTTGATGCGGCTGGTGAAATCTTTCATCAGCGCAGAAGCCTTAGGGTACGACGATAAGTTCGTGTAGCCCATGCCCCGCAAGTGCTCAGCCAGGGAGCTTCCTACGCACCACACATGCTGCGCGGTTGGCACATGGCGTAAGCTGTGGCAGGCATGTTTGCTGGTCAGGATGACATGGGTGCTTGGGGCGATGCTTGGCGCATGATCCAGCGTTTCGATGTGCATGACAGGGCTGTGGTAGATTTTAGCGCCTGCGTGGGTGAGGGCTGCGATCAGCGCGGCACCTTCGCCTTGTGGCCGTGTGAGCCAGTAAGCGTGCGGATGCATCATGCTATACCTCGATCAGCCAGTGGTGGGGAACGGATGCGCGCAGGCTTCGACCCAGAGCAGCGCCCAGCGCTTCGCCGTCAGTCAGACTTGCTGATTCTAGCCGTTTCTGATCCGCGCTGCCATCGGGTGCAATGACCTGCGCACGCAGGGTAATACGATCATCCGCGATCGTGGCGTAGCCCGCAATAGGCGTGCGGCACGAGCCATCCAGCTCGCGCAGCATCGCGCGTTCACAGGCAACTGCATGAAACGTGGCAGCATGGTTGATGCGCGCAAGCAGTGCATTTAGCTCGCTTGCGTCGGACCTGGTTTCGATACCAATGGCACCTTGTGCGACGGCAGGCAGCATGGTTTCTACGGCAATCATCTCGGCGATGTGATCTGCAGCGCCCAGACGTTTTAGTCCGGCGCAGGCTAGAAAGGTTGCCTCCGCATCGCCGCGGGCGAGTTTGCCTAGCCGCGTTTGCACATTGCCGCGCAGCGGCACGATGGTGACGTGCGGGAAGTTCAGCCGGATCTGCGCACTGCGCCTTAAGGAGGCGGTGCCAATCACCGCGCCTGCGGGCAGCGCATGCATGGTGGGATAAATCCGGCTGATCCAGGCGTCGCGCACATCTTCGCGCGGCAGCATCGCGGCGATCATCAGAGCATCTGGCAAGATGCTTGGCATATCTTTCATCGAATGCACGGCCAGATCAATGCGGCGCTCTAGAAGCGCATCTTCCAGCTCTTTGGTGAACAGTCCTTTATAGCCCCACGAGGAAAGTGGCAACGCGGTGTCGCTATCGCCGCGGGTGGTCATAGGGTGGATGCTGATCGTAAGATGCGGCGCGACATCCAGCAGTGTAGACTTCACCATCTCGGCCTGGGCGAGGGCGAGGGCGCTTGCGCGGCTGCCAATCCGTAGTTGCTCTTGCATCGCATTAACGCTAGCCAAGACGCACGATGATGTACACGAAAAACATAGCGCAGCGATAGATTATGCACTGCGTCCTTGGCATTGAATCCAGCTGTGACGAAACAGCAGCAGCCATGGTGATGGAAGATGGCAGCGTGCGCGCGCACGTGCTGATCAGCCAGTTTGATGCGCACAGCGCTTACGGCGGCGTGGTACCGGAAATTGCTGCGCGCGAGCATATCCGCGCGATCTCTCCGGTGATTCAGCAATGCATTCTGCAGTCAGGCCTAACACTTCATGACATCACGGCAGTGGCCGCAACCACCGGCCCGGGGCTGATTGGCGGGGTGATGGTGGGCGCAGTGGCCGCCAAAGCGCTGGCACTTTCGCTGGACGTTCCCTTTCTGCCGGTCAATCATTTAGCGGCGCATGCGCTGGTGGTACGGCAAGCGCAGCAGGTTTCCTTTCCTTATTTGTTGCTCTTAGTATCTGGCGGGCATTGCCAGATTGTGTGGGTCGAGCATGTGGGGAGTTACCGAGTGCTCGGCCGCACGCGCGATGATGCGCTGGGCGAAGCTTTCGATAAGTGCGCAAAGCTGATGGGGCTTGGCTTTCCCGGTGGCCCGGCGCTGGAGCGCGCGGCTGAGCGCGGCAATGATCAGGCCTATGCCTTTCCCCGCCCCATGCACGGCGCAGCGCATGCAGATTTTTCATTTTCCGGCCTCAAAACGGCGTTGCGGTTGCAGGTAGAGGCCTGCGTGCGTGAACACGGCGCGCTGACGCCTGAGCACACTGCAGATATCGCCGCATCGTTTCAGCGTGCGGCGTGCGAAAGCGTGATGGACCGATTAGCACAGGCACTTAACATCGCCCCTCATCATCCGCAGCATTTGGTGATTACAGGCGGTGTCGCGGCGAATCAGCGTTTGCGTACCGCGCTTACTGAGTGGTCACGCGCGCACCACCTCACGCTGGCGGTAGCAGATGCAAAACTTTGTACCGATAATGGTGTGATGATTGCCTGGGCAGGCATTGAGCAGTTGCGCGCGGGCATGGGCGATGATTTATGCGCAGATATTCGTGCGCGCTGGCCTTTGGAGTAGCGATCGAAGTACGGGAGCAGTTGGGGCTTAAAATCCGTATTGCATCTCAAACATCAGGCGCGGGTCGCGCGCAGTGTTACCAAAGATAGGGGTGGTGACATCTTTGGTTAGTGGCATGGCCAAACCTAGCGAACCACTCACGCCGGATGGGTGCCATATTCTGGCTCCAACGCCAGCAGAGGCGGCGGATTCCTGATTGCGCGCGCCGGGATCGATATTCCAGACGCTGCCGATATCGTAAAAAGCAAACGGTACAAAGTACGCTCCCAAAACCGGAGGCAATGTGCCGTACCTCAACTCAACTGCCGCTGCGATACCACGGTCACCCAGTAATTCTGAAGGATCGTAGGCGCGGCCAAATGATTGGCCACCAACACCGAACTCTTCGGTGGAAAGCAGGGGATCGTTCGTGAATTGGCCGGAGAAATTTGCGAATATCTGCCATGATTGGGTAATTTGTTGCAGACGGTTGAGGGAGGCATCTAGTTTCGTGAAATCACTGCGCCCGCGCGCGCGAGAGAGGTTTCTGCTTCCTGATTCACGCGAATCGAGAATATCAAGCCCTTTGCTTAAGCGAAGTTGGCCACCACCTGAACCACCCCACCTATCGGTATAGGTCATATCCGAACCAATGCGCAGCGAACGAATGCGGTCAGTAAACAGCTCGGTGCCTGAAATATCGGAGTCGATGTCGCGCATATCCAGCGATGCGTTGAGGTTCAGATTCATCTCGCGCGAGCGCATCAACGCGTGGCGAACATAAGGCTCAAACGAGACAGAGTCGCTGACGATATCATCCGCTTGCAGCGTGAAGCCTGGGCGAGAGCGGCTTATGCCAGCATTAAAGCCAACAAACGTTCCGCTGTAATTCACCGGCGCTTCGTAGGTCAGGCTACCTAGTTTTACTTCACGTGTTGGTGCCGTGGTCAAAAAATTAGCGATCAAACGGTCAAAATTGAAGATTCCGGGAGACGCTGTGGCGCCGGTGCGCAGCTGTATCGGCCCTGCAAAACGTGAGCCGTTATTATCAACGCCCACCGATATGCGTGGGGCGATTTTTTGCATCAACACCACCAGCTTTACGGCTCCGGGTTCAGCCATATCCGCGGGCAGTGGCTCGAGCACCGATCCAGCGGCGATGCCGCCTAAATCATTCAGGCGCATCAGGATATCTTGCACCTCATCACGCTGCAGGGGGCCGAGCGCCAGGATTTTCGGTTTAATCTCACGGACGATGGATTCAAGCGCCGCTTGTTCTTTAGGTGAAGAATCCTCCATTCTGACGTCAAAATCCATCGCGTAGCCTTCGACGGCTGCCAGTGTCACCTGACCATCCGCCACCGTCTGTTCAGGCACCACAAACCGTGAGATGAAATACCCCTTCTCGCGAAACAGGAGTGTCGCGCGGTTTGATAACACGGTGAGGGTTTCAAGGTTCGCTTTCTGGCCGATGGCTTCTTTGAACTCGTCCTGAAATAATGCTTCATCTAATACTGTCAGGCCCACGAGTTTGACTGACTTAAGAACGAAGCCTTTTTTAACTTTCGGAAGCACAGTATTGAGCGGCTCTTCTGGAATAGAAAGCATCGGAGCGCTGGGAGCAGGAGCAACCGGAGCCTGCTGCGTGTTCTGCTGTAAACGCCCGGGGTCTACCGAGCCTGGAAGTGTGGTTTGCGCGAAGCTTTGTGGTGCAATGGCTACTAAAAACGCGGCACATAACGCGCTGCAAAATGCGCGCGGAGAGTAAGTCTTCACGTTGCCATGGCGAATCGTCATTTCCGCCCAAGCTAGACGTAAGCTCGCTGAAGTAAAGTAATTTACAGGACTGATGAGTGCGTACTCATCAAAGCACGAGTCGCCCGGTGCATTTTTGCCACGCTGAGATGCTTTTTGGAAGCTGTAAAATTATTGAAAAATTAATATCTTACGCATCAGGCGCGGCTGCAGATGTTGCTTCCAGCGCAGTATTCGTAAGTGGCTGATTTCCACTCGTGTCACCGCTGTGATACGGCGTGGCGATGGCTTCCAATGCGGCTTCCATTTCCATTAAAAAACGTTGCCAATCATCAGGATAGACGTTGCGGGCATAACGCTCCTGCGTGAGCGCCCCTTGCAGTTCGTCAAGTTTTATGAGATCAGGCTCATCCTCATGAATCACAAAGCGCAGTTTGTGAATCAACTGCATGATACGGTGGTGAGTGTTAATCTGAAAGAAATGATCAAAGCGCGGTTGCGGCAAATGATCGATGATTTTCAGAATGTTTTTTACGCGGTCTACCGCTAGCGATGTTACCGCACGGCCGTAGCGATTAATATCTTGCAACTCAGCATGCGATACTTCTGGTAAGATGTGCGCCATCAACTCGCTCATGCTGATGGTTCTGAAATTGATTCCCTGAAAGCGGTGGCGGTAGTGCACGCCTGCGGTTCCGCCAAAAATACGGTCAGAACGTACCAGCGCCTTCACCATTTCGCAGCCCCCAAGGCTTACGCCATCAGAAGCGCTGAAAGTATATTCATGTAAATCGTTCCAGCTCATGGGCTGCGCTGCGTGTTTTTTTCGTATGTGCACCACCCAGCTTTCTAAAAACTGCACGACATACAAACTATCCAGCGGCGGATTGCCGAGCTTGCCTTTGATCAGGTTATCTGCGCGACTGAGCTGCTGCGCTGGCAAATCCGGACGATTGAGATCAAAACCATATTGCTCAAGTTTGAGCGCCAGATATTGCATGTAATAATTACTGGCGATGGCATTGAGATAGCGCTCGATTTCGTGATCATCACCGCCAATCGGGGCGATGGCGCTGGTGACAAATTGATTCACTGCTGCGTCTGCGTACCCGTGCTCTAGTAAGGTGTCGCGTAAGGATTTCATCTCTTCAATATACGTTGCAATTCTTAAAAATTACTTAATCAACATATATGAAATACATACCGCCTAATGGATTACCGCCAGCATGGTTTTTGTGAAACCGGCAACTGGAAAGGGTAGTCGTCATTTTGTAATGCCGCATAAATATACAAATTATATTATATAATTATATTACATATGGTTAATAGGATATCCATGGCCTAAGCTAAAATTGGCCGCCGCTAAGTATGATGTAAAAATGCATCATCTAGTTGTAAAATTGCATCTTTAATGTAGTATTGGTAAAATATTCTGGCAGGTGGTTCCGTCTGGCATTAGCCTGTGGATAAAGCGGATAAGACGGTGAGCAACTATTAACCAGGGCATCGGAAAAAATCTGCGAGCGCGTTAACTATTTAGTAACCCCGGCTGTGATAGGGTGGCATCACAGGGAGATAAAGTCATGTATATTTCAGTAAACAAAACCACGGTTGCGCATCGTCCGGTTCATTATGCCGCGTTAGCTTCTGGTACGATCAGTCATGTCTGGTCGGAAGAAGAGGTGCTTGGCACCAAGCGCCCCGTAAAAGTGGTAGCGCGCCGCCAGAAAGATTCAGAACATTCTGCGCAAGCGGAGTAATGCGTAAACGATAAAAAAGAGCACGAACAAGCGCTCGGCAAGGAAGCCCTCTGCAACGCAGGGGGTTTTTTTGTGATCGATGGTTGCTATTTTTCGCATCCGGGGTAGGTTTGGTGCATGTCTGAACCTGTTCTTGCCCCTTATGCCTGCAACCCGGAAAACTCGCGTGGGCGATTGATTGCTGAGAGCACATGCCCGATGCGCAACGACCATCAGCGCGACCGCGACCGCATTATTCACAGCACGTCTTTCCGTCGGTTGGAGTATAAAACGCAAGTCTTTGTGAATCATGAGGGCGATCATTACCGCACGCGCCTCACCCACTCGCTGGAAGTGTCGCAGCTGGCGCGCTCGCTGGCGCGGAATTTGCGGCTGAATGAGGATCTGGCTGAGTGCTTGGCGCTGGCGCATGATCTGGGGCATACGCCGTTTGGTCACGCCGGCGAAGACGGACTGCACGAAGCGATGGCGAATTTCGGCGGCTTTGATCACAACGCACAAACCATCCGTATTTTAACCCGGCTCGAACAGCGCTACGCTGCGTATGATGGGCTGAATCTCACCTGGGAAACGCTGGAAGGTATCGCCAAACATAACGGTCCCGTAGTCGGCGCGCCCCCGCGCGCGCTGGCACAGTATATTCAGCGCCATGATTTAGAGCTGCACACCTACGCCAGCGCTGAAGCGCAAGTCGCCGCGATTGCCGATGATATTGCCTATAATAATCACGATCTCGATGATGGTCTGCGCGCGGGATTTTTTACGCTGGATGATTTGTGCGCCCTGCCGATGCTGGGGGAGTTGATCGCACAGGTGCGCGGCAATCACCCCGGGCTTTCCACCACCCGTCAGGCGCATGAGGTGATTCGCACACTGATCGCGCGCATGATGGCCGACGTGCTGGCGCACACGCGCTCACAAGTAGAAGCGCTGGGTATCGGCCATGTGAATGACGTGCGGGCGCTGGGTAAAACGCTGGTATGTTTTTCTGCTGAGATGGAAGAAATTCACCGCGCGATGAAGCGCTATTTAATGACCCATATGTACCGTCATCCGCGCGTTAACCGCATGACGAGCAAAGCCAGACGCGTGGTGCGCGCGATGTTTGAGTTTTTTGTCAGTGAACCTAATTGCCTGCCGCTAATGTGGTATGAACAAACTCAGGGTGCCAGCGCGCAGGCTACTGCCGAAATCGTCGCCGATTTTATCGCCGGGATGACCGACCGCTTCGCACTGGAGGAATATGCCCGCCTGTTCGATGTCAGCGCGAGAACGTAGTTTTTGTGGACACAAAAACTTGACAAACGCATGATAATGTGTACACAATAATGAAGGTTGCTGTCGGTTATGATCCTAAAAAACGCGAAGCCACCTTGCGTGATCGCGGTTTAGATTTTGAAGATGCTACCATAGTTTTTGACGGAGATACGATTGAAATCGAAGATACCCGTCAGGATTATGGTGAAACGCGGGTGATCTGTTTTGGTAGGCTGGCTGGAAGGCTGGTAGTAATTGGGTATGTTCAGCGTGGCGATGTGCGCCATGTTTTTTCGATGAGGAAAGCCAATGACCGGGAAAAAGAAAAATATCCGCTCTGATCTTAAAAAAATGGATGCGCATTCTATTTCACCTGAGGAATACGAAGATTTGCCGGAGCTCACCGATACCATGCTGGCGCAGGCAGTGCACATGCGTCAGGGCAAAAAGCTGGGCAGGCCACCGGCCAAAAACCGCAAAATATCGGTGCATTTGCGGGTCGATCCGGAAGTGTGTGCGGCGTTTCGTGCCACAGGCCCCGGCTGGCAAACGCGCATGCATCAGGTGCTTTCGGATCATCGGCCGAAGTGACATAAAAATTATCGTTGCATAAACTGTTAGAATTCATGATAGCAATGGCTTTTATCAGGAATTTTTATGCATGTATTTGCGATTTATCACCGTCATGTGCTCTCGGTTATTGAGGCGCTAAAATCAGAAGGTGTCATTGCAGCGCACGCATCGCTAAGTGCCATCACGCTGGAGCCGCCGCGCGAGGCTGCGCACGGCGATATGGCCACCAACGCGGCGATGGTGCTGGCGGGGCAGGTAAAGGCAAATCCGCGCGCGCTGGCCGAAAAAATCGCCGACAAACTACGCGGCCTAAGCGGCGTTACCAGCGTATCGATTGCAGGGCCGGGATTTATTAACCTTAGCCTTGCCGAAGATATCTGGCGCAGTGTGATTCCGGAAATTCTCCGCGACGGCCATGCTTACGGCGATTCGAACCTGGGCGCGGGCAAGAAAATCAACGTCGAATATGTATCGGCCAATCCCACGGGGCCGCTGCATATTGGCCATGCGCGCGGCGCAGTGTACGGTGATGCGCTGGCGAGTTTGCTTGCCAAAGCGGGCTTTGCGGTGAGCAAAGAATACTACATCAACGATGCTGGCGCGCAGGTGGAAGTGCTGGCGCGCTCGGCCTATCTGCGCTACCGCGAAGCGTGCGGTGAGGCGATTGGCGAGATACCCGAAGGCCTCTATCCCGGTGAGTATCTAAAAGCCGCGGGCGAGGCGATTAAGGCAAAATTCGGCGCCACTTTGACCAGCAAACCCGAAGCCGACTGGCTGGCGGATGTGCAAGCCATCGCCATAGAATCCATGCTTACGCTCATCCGTGCAGACCTTGCGGATTTGGGGATTCATCATGACATTTTTACCTCCGAAGCGGCACTGAAACGTGCGGGTAAAGTCGAAGAAGCGATCGAGATTTTGCGTACACTCGGCCATATTTACCGCGGCGTGTTGGACGCGCCCAAAGGCGAAACGCCCGATGACTGGGAGCCTGAAGAACAGCTGCTGTTTAGATCCTCTGCATTTGGGGATGATGCCGATCGCACGGTGCAAAAAGCAAACGGTGCGTTCACCTATTTCGCAGGAGATCTGGCGCTCACACGCGATAAAATCGCCCGTGGATACGATGGCCTGATCATGATGCTGGGAGCCGATCACGGCGGTTATGTAAAGCGGCTGCAGGCCATTACCACCGCGCTTTCTGAAGGGCGTGTGGGCATGGAAGTGATGCTATGCCAACTGGTGCATTTGTTCAAAAACGGCGAGCCCATGCGCATGAGCAAACGCGCGGGCAATTTCATCACCGTGCGCGATGTGCTGGAGGAAGTGGGCAAAGACATTCTGCGCTTTGTGATGCTGATGCGTAAAAGCTCGCAGGATATGGAATTTGATCTGGATAAGGTGAAAGAACAATCGAAAGATAATCCGGTATTTTATGTGCAGTACGCGCATGCACGCGCGCACTCGCTGCTCAGGCTTGCAGCCCAGCAAGACGCAAACGCGGTAGAAGCTGCCAAGCGCATGGATGTGTCGGCGCTTGCGCGTCTGAGCCATCCGGCGGAGATGGCGTTTGTTAAAAAACTGGCTTCGTATCCGCGGCTCATCGAGCAAGCGGCTATCGCGCGCGAGCCGCACCGTATCATCTATTTTGCGCAGGAAGTCGCGGCCATGTTTCATGAAATCTGGGGTATGGGCAATGCGGATGCCTCGCTGCGTTTCGTGCAAGCAGGCGATAGCAGCCTTACGGCGGCACGGCTCATGCTTGCGCGTGCGGGGGCAGCTGTGATAGCTTCTGCGCTCAATTTGTGCGGCGTCACGCCGGTGGAGGAGATGTAGCATGCGACAAGATTACGATGAGTTTGATGGCGCATCATCGCCGCGCTCAAAAGCTGCCTGGATTGTCATGGGGCTAGCTGCCATCAGCTTTGCCGCGCTGGGCATTTATGCCATTAACGGCTCGGGCAGCGAAGATGCTGGGGAAGATATCATCACCCTCGATGCGGTGGATAGCGCCTATAAAACCACACCGGAAAATGAAGGTGGGATGGAGTTTCCGCATCAGGATAAAACCATCTACGATGCGCTGGATGGGAATACGCAGCGCGCGCAGGTGGAGCGTTTATATCCTGAGCCTGAAACGCCCATTATCCCCGAGGTAGACGCCGAAGATGTGGTGCCTGAGTCGGCGATCACTAAAGAAAATGGCGCGGCAGAAAGCTACGTGGCAAACGCGCCTAAAGAAGAGGCGCCTGAGCCTTCAAAACCACGCACCAGTGCGATTGAGAAGGCACAGCAGCAAGCCAAAGCGCTTGCAGATGAAGCGGTAAAAAATGCGGCCATTCCTAAGCCAACCCCTGAAGTGAAACCAGCACCCATCGTCAGTGAAAAACCAGCGCCAGTGGTGAGCAAAAAGCCTGAGTCAACCCCAGCGCCAACTCCAGCGCCTGTAGAAAAACCTGCCCCAAAACCAGAGGCAAAACCAGTGAAGCAGGCACCGGTGCTGGCCGGTAAGTTCGCCGTGCAGCTTGGGGCGTATAAATCGCAGCCCGAGGCTGAAGGGCAGTGGCAGAAAATTTATACCAAGCACATGAGCGCACTTAGCGGCACGCGGGAAAAAATCATCCGCGCGGATCTGGCGGGCGGCACCTATTACCGCTTGCGTGCGGTGGGATTTGCCAGCGCCGAGAGTGCCAAAGCCGCCTGCGGCAAGCTAAGTGCCGCAGGGCAAGCCTGCTTTTTCGCAGGTCAGCAATGACGCCGAAGGCCTTTATTTGCGGCGTTTCAGGCCAGCGTTTACATGAAGATGAAAAGCGTTTTTTATCGCGCGAGCAGCCCTACGGCGTGATTTTATTTGCGCGCAACTGCGACACTCCGTCGCAGGTGAAGGCGCTGTGCGTTGAGATTCGCGAATGTTTGAGCCACGATTTTGCGGGTATTTTAATCGATCAGGAAGGTGGCCGCGTGGCGCGCTTAAAGCCGCCGCATTGGCGCGCTTATCCGCCTGCAAAATGCTTTGCCGATATCGCAGCTGAGGGCGATATGACGGGCGCGCGCGATGCATCGTACCTCAATGCACGGCTGATTGCTCAGGATCTGCGCGCGCTTGGCATCAGCATTAACTGTGCGCCGCTGGCCGATGTGCCAAGCCCGCAATGTCATGACATTATTGGTGACCGCGCCTTTGGCGATGCGCCACCGCAAGTCATTACGCTGGCGCGTGCGCAGGCAGATGGTCTGATGGATGGGGGCGTACTGCCGGTGTTAAAGCATATCCCCGGCCACGGTCGGGCGCGTGCCGATAGCCATTTGGAATTACCCGTGGTGGATGCCAGCCGCGCCGAGCTTGAGGCAACCGATTTCGCCCCGTTTGCAGCGCTGTCTGATCTACCGCTGGGCATGACAGCGCATATTATTTACACCGCGCTGGATGCCCAGCGTTGCGCGACGATTTCACCCACCGTCATTGACCTCATTCGCCGCGAGATTGGGTTTAACGGCTTGCTGATGAGTGATGATCTTTCGATGAAAGCGCTGCGCGGTTCTTTCCAGGAGCGCACCGAACTCACGCTTGCTGCAGGCTGCGATTTAGCGCTGCATTGTAACGGTGATATGGCTGAAATGCTGGCGGTTGCCAGTGCCTGCAGTGTGCTAAGCGATGCGGCCTGTGAGCGCGCCGCGCGCGCGGCGAGCTTAGCTGCGCGCGAGGTTCGCCCGCTGCCTGAGGATGCAGAGCATGCGTGGGCGCGCATGGTGGGAATTGAGCTTGCATAAACGAACAAAGGAGAGGTTATGTCGCTTGGAATATGGGAATTACTGCTGATTTTAGCGATTGTGCTGGTGGTGTTTGGTGCTGGAAAAGTTACCAAAGTCATGGGTGATTTAGGCAAAGGTGTCACCGCCTTCAAGCGCGGATTAAACGCGCCCGAGGATGACAAAAAATCGGACACTACGCCGCAGTAATGTTGGGCATTGGCATCTCAGAACTGGCGCTCATTTTACTTGTGGGCCTGATGGTCATTGGCCCGAAAGAATTGCCAGCGCTTGCCAGACAAATCATTGCGGTCGTAAAAAAACTGCGGGTGATGGCAGATCATGTCCGCGCCGAGATGCACAAAGTCGTCGAAGAATCAGGCGTAAATGAGGTGCGCACGCACACGATTATTGATCTGAACGGCCAGCCGCAAGTGGCCTATGATGTGAGTGAGCTTCGCGCCACGTCGTTCGTCATTCGTCATTCGTCATTAGAAAAAAAGGAATTCGAATCACGAATCACGAATCACGAATCATGACCCTCACCGCACATCTTCTCGAACTTCGTAAGCGCGCGATCATTGCGGTGGTGGGCTGGCTGGCTGCGGTAGCTGTATGCTTTGTTTTTGCTGAAAACATCTATCAGTTTTTATCGGCACCGCTGGCGCAGGCATCGCACGAGGATGCGCGGCGTATGATTTACACCAGCCTGACCGAGCCGTTTTTGGTGTATCTGAAACTGGCGTTTTACGGTGGGTTTGTCCTTGGTTTTCCGATCATTGCCAGTCAGCTCTATTTATTCTTAGCGCCCGGTCTTTATGCGCACGAAAAATGGGTGATCTTACCGTACTTGATCGCCGCGCCACTGCTGTTCTTCTCTGGCGCAGCGCTGGCCTATGTTTTCGCGATGCCGCTGGCCTGGGGCTTTTTCCTATCCTTTGAAGCGCCGGGAAATGCAGGCGCACTACCACTGGTGCTGGAGGCAAAAATTAGTGAATATGTATCGCTGGTGATACAGTTTACCATGGCCTTTGGCCTTGCGTTTCAGTTGCCGGTAGCGCTCACGCTGCTGACGCGCGCAGGGCTGCTGTCACCGGAGAAATTGCGCCGCAATCGCCGCTATGCTGTGGTGATTTTGCTGGTGGTGGCGGCAATTCTCACGCCGCCCGATGTGCTAAGCCAAATGCTGCTTTTTACGCCGCTGTATTTGCTCTATGAAATCTCTATTGCGCTGTGTGTGCGCATTGCGCGCCGCCAACATGAAAAGGAACTGATCGATGCATGACATTGCCTTCATTCGCAAACACCCGCAGCTATTTGATGCAGCGCTGGCGCGGCGCTCGCTTGCGCCGATGAGCGCGCAGCTGCTCGCGCTTGATGCCAGCAAACGCGGCGGTCAAACGGAACTGCAAGCGCTGCAAGCGCGCCGCAATGAGGTGGCCAAAGCCATCGGCGCCGCAATGAAATCTGATGCAGCACTGGCTGAGAAACTTAAAAACGAAGCCGCCGAGATTAAGCAAAAAATCGCCGCACTCGAGGGCGGTGAGGAAGAAGGCGGCGAACTGTTTGATGCGCTGTCGCGCATTCCGAACATTCTCGCCGACGATGTGCCCGTTGGTGCGGATGAAACCGGTAACGTCGAAGTGCTGCGCCACGGTGAGGTACCCCAATTTTCGTTTGAACCACGCGATCATGTGGCGATTGGTGAGTCTTTAAGATTGATGGATTTTGAAGCCGCCGCCGCGATTTCCGGCGCGCGTTTTGTGGTGCTTAAAGGCCAGCTTGCGCGGCTGGAGCGCGCGCTGGCCGCCTTTATGCTGGACATGCACACCGGCGAATTTGGGTACACCGAAGTGAATCCGCCCGTGCTGGTGAAAGCCCACGCACTGCAGGGCACAGGCCAGTTACCGAAGTTTGAGGAAGATTTATTTGTCACCAAAAATGACTATTATTTGATTCCTACCTCGGAAGTGTCGCTTACCAATTTAGCGCGTGAACAGATTTTGAATCCGGCGCAGTTGCCCATGCGCTACACCGCGCATACGCTGTGTTTCCGCTCGGAAGCGGGCAGCGCGGGGCGTGACACGCGCGGTATGATTCGCCAGCATCAATTCTCGAAAGTGGAACTGGTCAGCATTACCACACCGGAAGATTCCGCCGCTGAGCACGAACGCATGCGCGCCTGCGCTGAAGAAGTGCTGAAGCGCTTGAAACTGCCTTACCGCGTGATGCTGCTATGCGCCGGTGATACCGGCTTTGGCGCGAAAAAAACCTATGATTTGGAAGTGTGGTTGCCCGGGCAAAACACCTACCGTGAAATTTCCAGCTGCTCTAATTGCGGCGATTTTCAGGCGCGCCGCATGAAGGCGCGGATGAAGGGCGCGAATGATAAAGAAAGCCGCTTCGTGCACACGCTCAATGGCTCTGGTCTTGCGGTTGGCCGCACGTTAGTGGCGGTGTTGGAGAATTATCAGCAAGCCGACGGTAGTATAAAAATTCCCGATGTGCTGGTGCCTTATATGGGTGGATTACTCGTGATTCGTAATTCGTGATTCTAGTATGCGCTTTTCTAATAACGAATTACGAATGACGAGTAACGAATCATGAACCTCAAAAACGCACGTATTTTAATTACCAACGATGACGGCGTAGGTGCGGAAGGCATCGCGCTGCTGGAGCGTATTGCACAAACACTTTCCGATGATGTGTGGGTGGTCGCGCCCGATAAAGAACAAAGCGGGGCGGGGCATTCGCTTAGTTTGCACGCGCCGATTCGCTACCGCCAAGTGGCGGATCGTAGGTTCGCGGTATCCGGCACGCCGACCGACGCAGTGCTAGTCGGTGTGATGGAAATTTTGAAAGATAAACGCCCAGACCTCGTGCTTTCTGGTATTAATCGTGGCAATAATTTAGCCGAAGATGTCACCTATTCCGGCACTATTGCGGCGGCGATGGAAGCGACCTTGCTTGAAATTCCGGCGATTGCGCTTTCCAATACCCTCACCGATGCAGTGCCCGATTGGCGCACGCCTGAGGCATTCGCGGCGCAAGTCATTGCCTCACTGGTGAAGCTGCACTGGCCAACTGGCACGCTCATGAACGTGAATTTCCCGCCGCTGCCGCCGGAAGAGGTGCGCGGCGTTCGCCCGTGCGCGCATGGCAGGCGCAAGCTGGATGATAATCTGCACCGCCGCACCGACCCGCACGGTAGACCTTACGTGTGGATTGGCGGTCAGCGTACCGAGCCGTTTTGCACCGACCCTGAGGCCGATTACCGCCTGATCGCCGAGGGTTTTATTACCGTAACCCCGCTGAGCTTGGATTTGACGCATCATCTGATGCTTAAGGAAATGCAGCATATGTTTGAGGGGGTGTGATGAGGCGAGCCATAAAAAGAACTACTCCCCCCTTGAGGGGGAGTCGAAACCGCTTGCGGTTTCGGTGGGGGGTAATGGGTGAGCGCTGCGCATGTGCTTACCCCCCACCCCAACCCTCCCCCTCAAGGGGGGAGGGGGCTTTGCGGTGCCTCGGCCTATGACCCAACATTCCGACACGCTTCTGGCATCTTACCACGCCGCGATCGCGAACGATCTGGCGGCGGAAAAAATCCGCCTGCTGATGAAACTGCGCAAGCTGAACATTACCGATACGCGGGTGCTTTCCGCCATGGAATCTACCCCGCGCGAAGCCTTTGTGGAAGCCGCGTTCCGCGACCGCGCCTACGAAGATAACGCGCTGCCGATTGCCGCCGAGCAAACCATTTCCATGCCCAGCGTGGTGGCGATCATGACGCAAGCGCTGGACGTTCAGCCGCGCCATATGGTGCTGGAAATTGGTACGGGGTCGGGCTATCAGGCGGCGATTTTGGCCAAGCTGTGCCGCCGTTTGCACACGATTGAACGTCACCGCGAGCTGTATGAGGTTGCAACAGCCCGCTTCGATACGCTTAAACTGCGGAACATCACCTGCCATTTGGGCGATGGTGCCAAAGGCTGGGCGCATGCAGCACCTTACAGCCGCATTATGGTAACCTGTGCAGCCATCGAGGAGCCGACGGCATTGCTCGAACAACTGGCCGACGGCGGTAAGATGGTGATTCCGTTAGGCGAACATGTCGCCGATCAGGAGCTGTTTATGATCACCCGCAAGGGTAGTGAATTTATTACCGAGCCACTCGGATCTGTTCGATTTGTGCCACTGGTGGAAGAAAAATCTGCCAAATAATAGGGCGGCGTGGTACAAAATTATTAATTGTTTCAGTGCTGTTTTAGGTTATCCACAAGATCTATCTAACGTTTGTGGATGATTATGCGCTATTCTGCCATTGCCACCATGCTGATGCTCGCCACCCTGATGTTGTCGATGAGTGCGTGCTCAAAATCGACACCGGCTCAGGTGGTCGATAATCGCAGCAAAACCTATACGCGCGGCACCATGCCCATTTATTCCGATACGCTGCGCGCGACGCAGTCGCAGGACGTTGCGTATAAATACAAGTCTGACGTGCAGACATACGGCGCAGAGGCCGAAGTGATGGATGTAACAACGTCTGAAACGCTGCCGCCACCGAAAGCCCAACCCCAAGCGCCGCTGGCGGCAAAACCTGCAAGTGCTGCTGCCCAAAATCCGGCAACGACGCCGTTTGCCAAGCCGGCAGCATCTAAAGCAACGCCCGCGATCAAACCGCTACCGGTGGTGGGTGGGCGGCAGTTTATCTGGCCGCTGAGAGGTAATGTGATCAGCCGTTTTGGTCTGCAGCCAGATGGGTCGATGCAAGAAGGCATCGTGATTGACGCCCGCCGGGGCGCGCCGATTTTGGCCGCCGCCGCCGGTGAAGTGGTCTATGTAGGCGCCGCGCTCGCCGATTATGGGCAGATGATCATTCTTCGCCATACTGGCGGCTATATGACGTCTTATGCTCACGCTGAGGAGATCACGGCTAAAAAAGGTAGTAAGGTGCAGCAGGGCGATCTGATCGCCTATGCCGGTAAAAGTGGCAATGCACCCACCCCGCGCCTGCATTTTACCATTCGTGCGGGTAAAGATACGGTGGATCCGATGCCGTTTCTTGCGACGTCTGGGCGCTAGTTACGTTACCGTAAGTTTAGGTGCATCTGGTCGGTGGCGGCGTAGAACACATCCATGAAACACAACCACTCCATCGTCTGGTTGCGCCGTGATCTCAGGCTTCATGATCACGCGGCGCTTTCTGCTGCGCTCAGCGCGCCAGAAGCTCTGCAATGCGTCTTCGTGTTTGATAGCGATATTTTAGCGCAGTTTGCGAATCCGCACGACCGTAGAGTGAATTTTCTGGCACGCATCCTCGCCCACCTACATGCGCAGCTTCAGGCGAGGGGAGGCGGCATGCTGGTGCTTCACGGCCGCGCGACGGAGGCGATTCCGAAGTTAGTGGCGGCCACGCATGCGGTGCGTCTGGTATTGGCTGAAGATTACGAGCCAGGCCCCATCGCCCGTGATGCAGCGGTAGAAAAGGCGCTGCGCGGTGGTTGCAGCGTGGTAACGGTGACCGATCACGTGATGATTTCCCCCCGCGAGGTGGTAAAAGATGACGGCTCTGCGTTCAAAGTATTCACGCCCTATTATAAAAAATGGCTGAGCAAACTTACGCCGCTTTCATCTGCCGAATTTGAGGTGGAGGATGCTGGACGTTACGCATCTTACGAGGCGATGTGCACTGCCGCGCGCGCGGCTGGCCTGAATGTGCTAGATGCTGCAAACCCAGCCGCCATGCTGGAAGCCATGGGCTACGTGCACCGCGAGGATGATCTCTGGCGCGTGGACGATGTGCATCAGCGCCTAGCGCATTTTGTGGAAGAAAAAATTCGCCCTTACCCTTCAGCGCGCAATTTTATGGATGGGGATACCACCAGCAAACTCTCGCCTTATTTGCGCTTTGGCTTGGTGAGCGTGCGCGAGTGCGTGCGCGCTGCCGAGGCCAAAGGCGGCGGTGAAAAATGGATCAACGAGCTGTGCTGGCGCGAGTTTTACATGGCCATCATGCTGCATTTTCCGGAAGTAGCCGAGCACGAGTTTGTTGAAAAATATCGTGGTAAACTCACCTGGAGCAGCAACGATGCGCATTTGCAGGCCTTTCGTGAAGGCCGCACCGGATACCCGATTGTCGATGCCGCTGTGCGCGAGCTGCTTCAAACCGGCTGGATGCACAACCGCGCGCGCATGATTGTGGCGAGTTTTTTTAGCAAAGATTTGTTCCTCGATTGGCGTAAGGGTGAACAGTTTTTCGCCGAACATTTGATGGATTATGAATTCTCCAGCAATAATGGCGGCTGGCAATGGGCGACCAGCACGGGTACGGATGCTGCGCCCTATTTCCGTATTTTTAACCCGCAGTTACAAAGCGAAAAATTTGATGCCGAGGCGGTGTATATTAAGCGCTATGTGCCCGAGCTGCGGAATTTAAGCGCGAAGGAAATTCACGCGCTTCATTCTCGGAGTCATCCTGAGCAACGCGAAGGATCTCTTTTTGATGAACGAGATTCTTCGGCTGCGCCTCAGAATGACAGCTCCTACCCACACCCTATCGTCGATCATAAAACCGCCAAAGACTTCGCGGTGCAGGTGTTTCGCGATTTAGGCCATGTGATGGGTGGTGCTTAGGCCTTCTGGCGCTTCTTATAAAACGCGTTGGTGGCTTCGACAAATCCGGCGACTTCGCCGCAGTCGTAGCGGGTGCCTTCGAATGAAACGCCGTAAAACGGCGTGGTGGCGATGGCCTGATTCATCGCATCGGTCAGCTGAATTTCACCACCGGCACCTTTGGTGTGTTTCTCCAGCAAGGTAAAAATACCCGGCTGTAACACATAACGGCCAATGATGGCCGTGGTGGAGGGAGCGGCTTCGGGCGCTGGTTTTTCGATAAGGCTTGAGGCGCGGTGCAGCACGCCATCCGTATGCGTTACCTGCAAAATGCCATAACGATTGGTTTTTTCACGCGGCACGTCCATCACGGCGGCGAAGTTGCTGCCGGGATTTTTTGTGTGAGCGCTCATTAACTGGCCAATACAGGGGGTCGAAGCATCGACCAGATCATCGGCTAAAATGACGGCAAATGGCTCATTACCGACTAAATCGCGTGCGCACCATACGGCGTGGCCAAGGCCCAGTGGCGCGCCCTGGCGCGTGTATACAATGCTGCCGGCAGGGGGTAAAAAGCCGCGTGTACGTTCTAGCATCTCGATTTTTTGAGCGTCGCTCAAGGTGTTATCCAGCTCGAAGGCAACATCGAAATGGTTCTCGATCGCGTCTTTATTGCGACCTGTCACAAAAATAAACTGCTCGATACCTGCCGCGCGTGCTTCTTCAAACGCGTAATGAATCAATGGCTTATCAACGATCGGCAGCATTTCTTTCGGCATCGATTTGGTGGCCGGTAAAAACCGGGTACCCAGGCCGCCGACGGGAAAAACTGCTTTACGAATACGCATCTGGCCTGCTTAACGCGGCGTGCGGGCAGTGCCAAGTGTTTTTCTGCGCAAGCCATGCTTGACAGGGGGGGAAAATTCCGTATGTTGCGCCCTCTTAATTTACGAGGACGTCATGGCTAAAAAAGCAACGATTTTAGTGAAACTGGAATCCACCGCTGATACCGGTTTTTTCTATGTAAAAAAGCGTAACCCGCGCAAGCAAACGGAAAAACTGAAGTTTCGCAAGTACGATCCGGTGGCGCGTAAGCACGTGGAATTCACCGAAACGAAGCTGAAATAGCCCCATGCGCATCTTGCTAGCTGCGCTTTTATTTCCGGCCTCGGCGCTTGCCCAAACTACTGCCCCCGCTGAAGGTGAGCAGATGGCGAGCCTTCTGCCGTTCGTTTTCATCTTCGCGATTTTTTATTTTCTGCTGATTCGCCCGCAGCAAAAGCGCCTCAAGGCGCATGCGCAAATGATCGCCGAGGTGCAAAAAGGCGATCAGGTAGTCACGGCGGGAGGGATTGTCGGCAAAGTTGCTGCACTCGAAGGCGAGGAGCACGTGATGGTGCAGATTGCTTCCGGCGTGGAAATTAAAGTCGTCAAAGCCACCTTGTCGCAGGTAATCGGCAAGCCGGAGGCTGTAAAACCCGCGCACATGGAAAAGCAGTCATCGGCGCAGAAGAACGATAATAAACTGCCGGCGAAAGAAAAAATCGCTAACGATAACTAATACACCAGCCGCCTGATCTGGGCGCTTTGCAAGGGGTGTTTATGCTAGAATTTCCGCGTTGGAAGATGCTGTTTGTGATGCTGGTGTGCCTGGCGTCGCTGGTGCTGGCACTTCCCAATGCCTTAAGTGAAAAAGCGCGTCAGCAGCTGCCCTCATTTTTGCCCAACGCGACAATGCCTTTGGGGCTTGATCTGCGTGGTGGCGCGCATTTGCTGCTGGAACTTGACGATCAAGCCTACCTCGACGGCCACTTGAAAGAGATGCTGGCGCGCCTGCGTCAGAGCTTGCGCAAAGAGCAGATTGGCTACAGCGCGATTGGCCTGAATGCGGGCGTGCTGACGGTGAATCTGAGGCCGGAAACCATCGCGGACAAGGACGTGCTTGCCCTTGCGCGCGCACTGGATGCGGATGCCAGTGCCGCGCTTTCAGGATCTGTACTGACGGTGACGTTTGATGAAGCAGGGCGCAAGACCATCTTGCAGCGCCTGCTTAGCCAGTCGCTGGAAATTGTTTCGCGGCGAGTGAATGAAACCGGCACGAAAGAACCGGTGATTGCACGCCAGGGCGAGAAGCGGATTTTGGTGCAAGTGCCGGGTCTTGATAATCCGGAGCAGTTGAAAAAACTGCTCGGCAAAACGGCGAAAATGACCTTCCACATGGTGAATGAAGAACTCTCGCCCGATCAGGTGGTAAGCGGCATTGTGCCCGCAGACACCAAGCTGCTCAGCGTGGCGGAGCGCGGCGGTGATCTGGCCAAGCTGCCTGTGTATGCAGAAGTATCGCTGAGCGGTGAAATGCTCACCGGCGCGAACGCATCCTATCAGGATGGCTTGCCGGTGGTCGAGTTTTCCTTCAACCGCCAGGGCGCGCAGATTTTTGGTGAAATTACCGCATCCAATGTTGGCCGCCGTTTTGCGGTGGTGCTGGATGATACGATTATTACTGCGCCAGTGATTCGCAGCGCCATTTTGGGCGGCAGGGGGATTATTGAGGGGAATTTCACGGTCGAAGGCGCCAACGAACTGGCGATGTTACTGCGCGCCGGCGCACTTCCTGCGCCGCTAACCATTATTGAAGAGCGCTCGGTAGGCCCCAGTCTGGGGCAAGATTCGATTGATGCGGGCTTTCGCGCCTCGATCATCGGTACGGCGCTGATTGTCGGCTTCATGATCCTTTCTTACGGTTTGTTTGGCGTATTTGCCTGCATCGCGCTGGTGATGAATATGGTGATGCTGATTGCCGCGCTCTCGCTGATTCAAGCCACGCTGACGCTGCCCGGCATTGCCGGTATGGTGCTGACCATGGGCATGGCGGTGGATGCGAATGTACTGATCTTCGAGCGCGTCCGCGATGAAATAACGGCGGGAAAATCGCCCGTAGCGGCGATTGATTCTGGCTTTAAGATCGCGTTTGGAACGATTTTTGACTCCAACCTCACCACCTTAATTGCTGCACTGTTACTGTTTGTGTTTGGTTCCGGCGCGGTGAAAGGCTTTGCGGTGACCTTAAGCATTGGTATTGGCTGCTCGATGTTCACCGCTATTTTGCTGACGCGCTTACTGGCCATTTGGTGGGTGAAATCGGCGCGCCCTAAAACCATCCCGATTTAGCACGCAGATGCAGCAGCCGATACAATTGATGATTCCAGCCGGTGCCAAAACCATCGATGCGTATAGTAGCGAAGGCTTCACCATTAGTGGTGACATGGTGCGCGCAGATATTCTCATCATGCGGGATCACATCGTGTCACTGAATCAGGATGCAGCACAAAGCGATGAGGAAATGCTCACGCGTGCGGCGGCGTTGCAGCCACCGCCGAAATTACTGGTGTTTGGTACGGGTAAAACCCACCGCTTCATCCCGCCTTCGCTGCGCCAGATCTGTAAAGCGCATGGGATTGGGCTGGAGACGATGGATACCGCCAGTGCGGTGCGCACCTACAACATTCTGCTTGCCGAAGCGCGTGAAGTGGCAGGGCTGTTTTTAAGGCCATAAAAACTCTATCTTCTACTTGCGGCAAATGGGTGCAGGCGGTACAACCGCCGCCATGACAGCATCTTCGATCTTAGTACGTTTTGCACCATCGCCGACCGGCTTACTGCATGTGGGCAATTTGCGTACGGCGCTGATGAATTATCTCTTCGCCAAACATGCAGGCGGCAAATTTATGCTGCGCATGGATGATACGGATCAGGCGCGTTCCACCAAAGCATCGGAAGAGGGTATTAAAGCCGAACTCGCCTGGATGGGCATGACGATTGATCGTCATGAAAAACAATCCGCGCGGGTTGATCGCTACGAAATCGCGAAAGAAACACTCATCGCTGCAGGGCGCCTCTATCCGGCCTACGAGACGGCGGAAGAACTGGAAGTGAAGCGCAAAATGCTGATTGGTCGCGGCCTGCCCCCCATTTACGACCGCGCCGCACTTTCTTTGAGCGAAGCGCAAAAGAAAGCCTACGAGGCCGAAGGTCGCAAGCCGCACTGGCGCTTCAAGCTGGCGGATGAAAAAATTGTGTGGGACGACATGATTCGTGGCCGCACCGAGTTTGATGGTAGCAAGCTTTCCGATCCGGTGCTGATTCGTGAAGATGGCACCGTGCTCTTCACCCTTGCCACGTCGGTGGATGATGGTGAGCACGGCATTAGCCACATCCTGCGTGGGGAAGATCACGTCTCGAATACGGCGATTCAGGTGCAGATTATGCAGGCGCTGGGGCACCGCGTGCCGGTGTTTGGCCATATGGCGCTTCTGAAAATGAGAGAGGGCAAAATCAGCAAGCGCGCCGGCGGCGGCGATGTTCAGGGACTGCGCGAAGCAGGCGTGTTTCCGTTGGTGCTGGCATCGTATCTGGCGCGGCTGGGGACCTCGGATGCGATTGAGCTTGCCTCTTCGATGGATGAGCTGGCGGCAAGTTTCGCGACAGAAAAACTTGGCCGTTCGATGGCCAATTTCGAGCCGGATGATGTGATGCGGCTGAATCAGAAATATCTGCATCATCTGCCTTATGATCAGGCTAAAGCCGATTTGCCAGAGAGCATTACGGAGGATTTCTGGGCCAGCGTGCGCGGGAATATTCATAGCATGGCGGAAGTACAGGATTGGTGGCAGCTGGTGCATCAGCCCATCACACCGGTGATTGAAGATGCCGAGTTTGCGCGCGCTGCCGCCGCATTGCTGCCTAGTGGCGCGTGGGGCGCGCATCAGTGGCAACCCTTTGTGGAAGCCTTGAAAGAAAAAACTGGCCGCAAGGGTAAAGAATTATTTATGCCGCTAAGGCTTGCGCTTTCTGGCCGCGCTGATGGGCCGGAGCTTCCCGTATTATTCGGACTACTGGGTCGCGAGCGGGTGGAAAAGCGCCTGCTTGGCCTGCCAGCGTAAGGCGTCACGTGCATCATCCGCTAACTGTTTTGGTGCGCCCGCAAATGGGTGAGAATGTTGGTGCGTCCGCGCGGGCGATGGCCAATTTCGGACTTAGCGATATGGCCATCGTCAACCCGCGTGATGGCTGGCCGAACGTCAAAGCCGCCGATACGGCAGGTAAGGCCTTGCCGATTTTAGATCGCGCGGTGATTACGCAAACTGTCAGTGAGGCAGTGGCAGAGTGTCAGTTCGTGCTGGCGACTACCGCGCGCGAGCGGGCGATGCAGCTGCCAGTGCTGGATGCCCGCGCGGCGGTGCGGGAAATGGCGGCGCGCATCCGCTCTGGTCAGCGCTGCGCTGTGCTCTATGGTGCGGAACGTACCGGGCTTGAGAATGAAGAAATCATGCTCGCGAATGCCGTGGTGACGATTCCGGTATCGCCGGATTATCCGTCGCTGAATCTGTCTCACGCAGTGAGTGTGCTGTGCTATGAGTGGATGATGGCGCAACCTCTCCCTATGGGAGAGGTCGGCGAGCAACGCGAGACGGGTGAGGGAAAATCTTCGCTAGTTTCAAATATCCCTCACCTGAAATTCGCTGACGCAAATTTCGACCTCTCCCACAGGGAGAGGTTTACAGCGACCCGCGCCGAGCTTGAGGGTCTGTTCACTCAGTTAGAAAGCGCCCTAGACGGGGTGAATTTCTGGAATGTGCCAGAGAAAAAAGCGCTGATGTGGCGTAACATCCGCGCGAGTTTACTGCGTGCCGATTTATCAGCGCAGGAAGTGGCGACCTGGCGTGGTATTGTGCGCGCACTCTCGAAATAGCTCCCCTAACTGTCATCAAACCTTCACACACGCACCGCTGAAAGCTGCTAAACTAGAAGGTGGAGCAGACCATGAACCGTGGCACGGGAACATTTTCATCGAAAACGCCGGATCCGCTGAAATCAACAGCGGCGCCGGGCGCTGATCCTGCAACGCCGCAGGCGGCTGAGGGCGAAGCCTCGCCTGTGCAACAAGTATCTCAGGCTGCCACGCAGGCTACGACGCAAGTGGTCGAAGGTGTCAAAGGCAGCTTTAACCGCGCCTGGTATTTCCTGGATGGAACGATTCGCGGCGCACTCAATGATTGCGCGAAATATGGCCGCTACGGGGTATATGCAGGGATTGCCGCCGGCGTACTGATGATGCTTGCGCCCGCTGCTGCCATTACGTTTGCTGCGCAGCCTATCTCCGGCCTTGCCATTCCTATTTTTATGGCGCTTGCCGGCGGCGCCACCGGTGCGGCGGTGGGACTGATTCGCGGCACGTTAACCGGCGGTGCTGAGCGCCTGGCGAGTGAGGATCGTAAAATCAAATACGCGCAGGAGCTGGATGAGCGGCGCGTGGCACGCACCTATGCGAGTAATCGCCGGGTCAACCGACGTGGGTATCTGGCGGAGAGAGAAATGATCGATAACCAGAACTTCGATAAATTTGATCAGTATTTTGATCGGCGTAGTACGCTTGGCGGCGGCACGCAGTGGCGCGATTATGTCGATTCCGGACGCGGTGCGCAAGGTGACCTTTCGCGCTAAAAGCCGATAAATGGTTATAATTAAGTGATTTAAGGGTTTTTCCAGCAGGGATGATACAACCCGCCTACCCCTAAATTGTCATAAAACCTTCACTTTTTATCCATCACTTCGGTGGTAGAATGCAAATGTAAATAGGAGTTATCACTATGAGTACCGCTGGAACAATGGAAGTCGCAGGTGGCGCAGGTGCCAAGGCCATTAAATATGGCGTGCTTACCTTCGTGGGAATTGCAGCCGCGCTAACGTTGGGTGGATTTGGAATTGGTTGGTTGATTTCTGCCGGCGCAGTTGGCGGAGCAAATATACCTCTTCTGGCATGGGCAGGTGGTGCGATTGGTGCGACCACTGCATTTCTTAGCTCTGGATTAATTGGCGGGGCTTCCATTATCAGTGCCATATTTGGCGGAGCCAAAGGCGCCAGCCAAGCTGGCGAGCGCGTGCGCGAGCAAGAAATGCAAGTGCAAGTTGCTCAGCAGCGCTTGATGGCAGCTGGTATGGAAGCGCAGGAGCGCATAGCTATAGCGCAAGCAACAATTGCAGCAGCACAGCGTTCGCAGCCGGTACAGCACGCCGTGCCACCTCAGTTCAATATGGCGCAGCCCACGATTCAGGCCAGCAATGACAATCAGGTAATGGGCACGGTGGCGCAAGCACCCGCACAAGCACAAAGCAAAACTGTATAAGGGAAAATTGCATAAAAATGAGTAACAATCCTTACAGCATCGTTCAACAAGCAACTGCAGCGCTAGAAAGTAAAGGCTATCAGGGATTTGCTACGCCTACTGCAGCTGTCGCATCGGCCAGTATGTCGATGGGTGATCGCGCTAGGGCGGCTGGCACTGCTATCAAAGACGGCGTGACCTGGCCTTTCAGAAAAAGCTGGCAAATACTTACCGGCATTCCGATTTCGGCACAGCGTGCTGTTTCCACTGCTGACGTGATTCCGCGTGCGCAAGATTTTGCACGCAATGCTGTTACTTCCGCAATCAACGCTGGCACCACTGATGAAGCTGCATTACAAAAAATTGCAGATAGAAGTCTGCGCCAGATGATGGATGCTCAACGCGCTGCGCGTGGCCATGCGGCTCCAGCTCTGCGAAACTTTGGGCGTTCGATGGTGGGGCGTGTGACCCCGGAAACTGCAGCCATTTCACGAGAGTTTGTGGTTGCCAATCGCGCAGGGCTTGCCAGCCGCATAGTAGCAACGCCGCTGAATATAATGGCAAAATGGCGTAAAACTTCTCTGGTCGCCGGAGGATTGCTCGCCCTCGGGGGAGCCTATAAATTCTTCAGTGGCCGTGAAAACGCCCGTGCGGAAGCTGAGTACGCGAACAATGCGCAGCAAGTGATGGCCATGCAGCAGCAAGCCGCGATGATGGAAGCGCAAGCTGCCCAAATGCGCGGTGGTCAGGCTTACGGTGGTTACCGCAACAGCGTATCGCCCGAAGAAGCCGCATTCATGGAATCGCAAATGCGCTCCGGCGGACTAAACGGCGGTCATGCCGCTGCTGAAATGCAGCGCCGCGCCGCAGCTGCTACTGCCCCAGCGATGCAAAGCAGCTAACAGCGAACAGCTAACAGCGTATCATCCCGGCCAGGCTCTGCTTGCGCCGGGATCTGTTCTTTTAGACGCAGACCCCGGTGTTTGCTGATGCAAAACCGGGGTGACAGCCAACAGCTCATCCCTAACTTTTCCGGCTAATCACGTGGCGGGCGAGGGCGCGCAGGGTATCGGCGCGGCTGTCAAACGCGCCTAAGTGATCGACGGCCTGTTCGGCCAGCGTTTTTGCTTGCTCGCGCGCGCGCTCCAGACCAAGCACCCCGATGAGTGTAGCTTTACCCGCTGCCGCGTCTTTCTTGACGCCCTTGCCGGTTTCGGTACGCGTGCCTTCCACATCGAGCAGATCATCGGTAATCTGAAATGCGAGCCCCATATCGTGCGCGTAGCGCTGCAGGCGGGCGCGCAATGGATCTGCCGCTTTGCCTAAAATAGCCCCCGCTTCGCAGGATACCGCGAACATTTCGCCCGTCTTCAGGCGCTGCAAACGAATCACTTCATCGGCCTCGAGCTTTTTATGCTCGCCGTCGAGATCCATCATCTGACCGCCAACCATACCGCGCACGCCTGCTGCCCGCGCGACCGAGCGAATCAGCTCGCAGCGCACGTTCGCATCGGCGTGTACGCGCGGGTTACTGAGCACTTCAAACGCAAAGGTGAGCAGCGCATCGCCGGCTAAAATGGCAGCGGCTTCGCCAAATTCTTTGTGACAGCTTGGCTTGCCACGGCGGAAATCATCATTATCCATGGCGGGTAAATCATCGTGAATCAGCGAGTACGTATGCACGAATTCGATGGCGGCGGCCGTCATCATCGCCGCTTCGGGGGCCACGCCAAACAGCTTGGCCGATTCGACGGTTAAAAACGGGCGCAGGCGCTTACCGCCCGCCAGTGCGGAGTAGCGCATCGCCTCCATCACTTTGGCTTCACCGGTGGATTCCGCGGTGACGAGGGATTCCGTCTCGCGGCTATGCAGTGAAATGACCTTATTGGCCACTGGTAGTGACTGGGGCAACAGCTCGTCCATCACACGGTCGAGTTTATCGGAAATATCAGAGAGCGCTTGCTGAAGCTGCATAAACATCCATTACGCGTTGGTGGTGGATACCGGGGCGGATTCATGGGCAAATTCTTCACTGCCCGTGACGCTGCCCTGCGGTGAGAGGGTAAGTTTTTCGATGCGTAGTTTCGCATCCTGCAATTTGGCGGCGCAGTGGTCTTTGAGCGCGTTGCCGCGAGTGAACTCGGCGATGGCGCTTTCCAGATCGCTCTGGCCAGATTCAAGGCTACGCACGATGGTTTCCAGCTCTTTGAGCGCGTCTTCGAAGCTGAGCGATTCGATCGGTTTTTTTGCGGCCATACTCTAGGATGTGATTGCGAGGAATGAATAAAATACGCAAACACCATACGCAAAAGTGCCAGTGGCTTCAAGCGCTAAGAATACCGCCTAACTGGCCGGGTGAAGGACGGCTTCTTCAGGGGTTAATCTGCTTGCTGTCCGATCGCCGGATACTAGTTTTGCAGGCGGCGCGCCGGAGGCGAACAGGCGCTGTGTTTCATGCTCGGCGGGTGAGGTAAGCGGCGCAGCACTCGTTTGGCTATGATGTGATGACGCATGTTTTGCTGCCAGTTCGCGCATGGCCTGAATGCGCGAGTCAATCGGCGGGTGAGAGCCAAAAGGAAATGTTAGAAAATGCAGCGCGCGCCAGAAAATGCGGCCAATGCTGAAATCTTCCTGCGTGTGCTTAGCTCTCGGTTGGCTTTTGAGATATTGTAGTGCATCGGCCATGGCATCGGGGCTGCTAAAGGCGGCTCCTTCACGGTCTGATTCGCGCTCCGCATTCCAACGAAATGGTGTGAATGGCAAGGCAAATGCCATGATGAGTGCTACTTCACTAGCAACAATTGCCGGCCATTTGAGAAAAGGTTTGATGTTAGCGGTCATCCAGCTTCGTGCTGCCTTTATTTTTTCTGCAAATGCTATGTTTGCGGCAAAGGAGGCGAAAATAATTCCGCTAAAGGTAAGCGTATCGCGGCGGCTGTTTTTGTGGTGTCCCATCTCGTGGCCGACCACAGCGCGCAGCGATGCTTCCGGCATTGTATTCATAATGCCGGTAGTGAACACGAACGCTTTACCGCCAATGCTGGCGGCATTGAGTACCGGGGTATCGGCAATCATGGTGTAGGGGATGTTTTTAATGCCGTGAAAATCGCAGGCATCGAGCACATCGTCGATCAGTTTTTTCTCTGCTGGAATATCTGGGTTGGCCATGCGCACGCTTTTCACGTGATCCACGAATTTGCCGGCTGCGCTGGCGGCAAATTCATCTGGCTTGTGCTGACGCTGATAGGCGTAAACCTGCTCGCGCCAGTTTGGCGCCGGCACAATTACAGACTGTCCGATGGTACGATGCATGTCATTTTAGAGTATAAGCGCCCCATATGACAAAATGATGACGGTTTAGGGCTGCAGAGGGTGTGGATAAGGCAGGTTTTTTCTTGGTAAACAGGGGGTGATTTGCTAGTGATTCTGCTGTTTTCCTTCATTGATAGGTGTCCCATGACCCACGCTGCAGAAATTCTCCCCATTTCCATTGAAGAGGAAATGCGCAAAAGCTACCTCGATTACGCGATGAGCGTGATTGTTTCCCGCGCCATTCCTGACGCGCGCGACGGTTTGAAGCCGGTGCATCGCCGCATTCTCTTCGGCATGATGGAGCTGGGCGTTGACTATAACAAGCCCTACAAAAAATCGGCGCGTATCGTGGGCGATGTCATGGGTAAATATCACCCGCACGGCGACTCGGCGATTTACGACGCGCTGGTGCGCATGGCGCAGCCATTCTCCATGGGGGTGATGCTGGTCGATGGTCAGGGCAATTTCGGCTCGATGGACGGCGATAATGCGGCGGCGATGCGTTACACCGAATCGCGCCTTTCGAAAGCCGCGCACGCGCTGCTTGATGATATTGATAAAGACACGGTTAATTTCCATGACAACTATGACGGTAACGAGCGCGAGCCCGATGTGCTCCCTGCGCGGTTCCCCAACCTGCTGGTCAATGGCGGTGCGGGGATTGCAGTGGGCATGGCCACCAACATTCCGCCGCACAATTTAGGCGAGGTGATTGATGCCACCTGCATGTTGATGGATAACCCCGATGCCACGGCAGAAGAGCTGATGAGCGTGTGCCCGGGCCCGGATTTCCCCACGGGTGGGATTATTCTTGGCCGTTCCGGCTCACATAGCGCCTTGACCACGGGGCGTGGCTCAGTCGTCATGCGCGGGCGCACCGAGATTGAAACACTCAAAAACGGCCGCGACGCGATTATCATCACCGAAATGCCGTATCAGGTGAACAAAGCGCGGATGATTGAGCGCATGGCCGAACTGGTGAAGGAAAAGAAAATCGAAGGCATTGCTGATTTGCGCGATGAATCCGATAAATCCGGTGTGCGCGTGGTGGTGGAAGTCAAGCGTGACGCGGTGGCCGATGTGGTGCTGAACCAGCTGTATTCCTATACGCCGCTGCAAACCAGTTTTGGTGTGAATATGCTGGCGCTGAATGGCGGGCGCCCGCAGCTGATGAATCTGCGCGATGTGCTCACCGCGTTCATTGCCTTCCGTGAGGAAGTGATTTCACGCCGTACACAGTTTCTGCTGAATAAAGCGCGTGACCGCGCCCATGTCTTGATTGGTCTGGCGATTGCGGTGGCCAATATTGATGAAGTGATTGCGGTGATCCGCGCCGCTGCTGACCCCAATATTGCGCGCGAAGAGTTGATGAAGCGCGACTGGAACGCCGCCGATGTTGAGCCGCTACTAGCGCTGGTGGAAGATTCCGGCAACGTGCTGGCGGGCGGTAAAATCAAGTTCACCGAGGCACAGGCGCGCGCGATTTTAGAACTGCGCTTGCAACGTCTCACCGGCCTGGAGCGCGAGAAGATTGACGGCGAACTGGCCGAGCTTGCCGGTGAAATTAAAGCGTTCCTCCATATTTTGGGTTCTAAAACGCGTCTGTATGAAGTCATGCGCGAGGAACTCGCGCAAGTACGCGCTGAATTCGCGGTGCCGCGCCGCAGCGAAATTCAGGATGCGGACGGCGAAATCGACATGGAAGCGCTGATCCAGCGTGAAGACATGGTGGTGATGGTCACGGCAGGTGGTTACATCAAGCGCGTGCCGCTGGCGACCTACCGCGCGCAAAAGCGCGGTGGCAAAGGCCGCAGCGGGATTGACCTGCGCGAGGAAGATGCCACCACCGAACTGTTCGTAGCCAACACCCACACGCCGGTGCTGTTTTTCTCGTCCACCGGAAAAGTGTATAAGCTGAAAGTGTACCGCCTGCCGCTTTCCACGCCGCAAGCGCGCGGCAAAGCGCTGGTGAATATTTTCCCGCTGGCGGCGGGTGAGGTGATTGAAACCTTCATGCCCATGCCGGAGGAAGAAGACCGCTGGGACGATATGCATATTATGTTTGCCACTGCCGCAGGCAATGTGCGCCGCAACGATTTGTCGGATTTCAAAAACATCATGAGCAACGGCAAAATCGCGATCAAGCTGGATGAGGGCGACAAGCTGGTGGGTGTGAAAGCCTGCTCGGCGGAAGATCATATTTTATTGTCATCCCGTGCGGGTAAGGCGATGCGCTTTCCGGTGGAAGCGGTGCGCGTGTTTAAGTCGCGCACATCTGACGGCGTGCGCGGCATGAAGCTGGCCGAAGGCGATGTGGTCGTGTCGATGACCGTGCTGCACGGCATTCGTGCTAGCGCCGAAGAACGCGATGCGTATTTGAAAATGGCCGCCGCCAAGCGCCGCGCCGAAGGTCAGGACGCCGATGACGACAGCGAAGGCGACATTGCCGTGACCTTGAGCGATGAAAAATTCGCCGAGCTGGAAGCGGCAGAGGAGATGATTCTCACGCTCACCGAAAACGGCTTTGGCAAGCGTTCATCTGCTTACGCATACCGCGTCACTGGGCGCGGGGGTTCGGGTGTAACGGCCATGGGTATCACCAAAAAAACCGGCGAAATTGTGGCGAGTTTTCCGGTGAGTGCGACCGATCAGATCATGCTGATGACCGATAAGGGCACGCTGATTCGCACGCCCGTGCGCGACATTCGCTTGTGCGGCCGCACCTCTCAGGGCGTGATCGTCTTCCGCACCGCTGAGGGCGAAAAAGTCATCTCCGCCGTGCGCATTCCGGAAGAGGAAGTGGAAGAAGTGGGGAGTGATGAGGCAGTGATTGAATGATGTAAAGACTCAGGAAATCCTCAAAGACTGTTTTGTGCCATAGCCATAATGGCCTGCAATATTTATTTCATTATTACAGCTAACTTTGGTGACTATGGCTCCTGGGGGCTTTCCATCCGTAGACATGCCTATAGTAAGACTGATGGCGTTTCTTTTTTCTGCATCTTTACAATCGTTGATGTAATCGGGAAGTGTCTTGCCATTTAGATCGCTCTGTAAAGTGTTTGCGTTTGCCTTAAGCAATGACTCTACAATATCCAGCATGCCTTCTTTTGCTGCGAGCATAATGGCCGTTTGACCTTTCCCGTTTTTCATGTTGGCGTCGGCGCCTGCATCTAATAGTTTTTGCACTGCATATGCATCTTTTTGTTCGACCGCGTAATGCAGTGCTGGATCACGAATCTCGGTTCTTTTGCTAGTATTTTGCGGCAATGAATTCGGATTGGCGCCTTGCTTCAATACAAAGTCTAAAATCTCATAGTTTTTGGTTTTGCAAGCCTCTTCCAATACCGAGCTTAAAAGAGGAAAAGAAACGTCATGATCATTTCTGTGAGTTTCAAAAGCGTACCAATCTATAGGCTTTTGCGTAAGAAGTTCCATGGCCTTAACGTCTTTATTCGCAAAAGCAATGTATATTGGCTTCTTACAGTAATAACCATCTCCATTATCGTGCGAAATTGCAGCTACATTGACGTCTGCTCCAGCGTCGATGAGTTTTTGCATAATACGATATTTTCTAAGATGTGTCGCCGCAATTAAAGGCGTAATTTGCGCCGATCCTTTAAAGGGTTCAGGAGTAGCATTATTATTATATGCATTTATAGAATTGGTTTTTGTTGTTAGTGCATCGATAATTGCAAGGTCATTATCATTTTCATCCTCTGCACTGGCTATGGCGTTAATGAGTGCATCGCTTGTGTGAACTGATGCGTCAGTTGGTAATAATAATTCAACAGCCGCCAAGTTTCTTTGCCGCGCAGCATGTGAGAGTATTTCGCTTAGCTCTTTTTCTGCATTTATTGATGTCATTCCTTGTTTTTCGGCTTCTTCAATAATCTTTTTTAAAGCCAATATGTTGCTGCCAAGTTCACTTGCATCATTGCCATCGAGTGCATCATGTATCGCGACTTTCAACCGCCTAATGGTTTTCTCTGTTTCGCGAAATTTTGCTATCTGTTGAGTAAGAATTCTTTTTGCTTCTCCTGTTGGATGCGCATCAACTCTTTCTATAACGTATGGATCGTCGGTTTTTAATGCCAAATCTATTGCCGTGTTTCCCTCGGTATTACGAGTAAATATGCCATAATCTTGATCTGAGCCATTTACTGCGTTTTGGTTTGAAAGTTGCTCTATGATTCTAAGGTAGTTACTATAGTTTGCGCTTCTTTTATCGCCATTATATGCTACCTTAATTGCAGTACCGATAGCCGTTTCTCCGCTGGCAGGTTCAATCTGAGCAAGATGGCCATGACAGCAGTGCATTAAAAGCCCTACCGTTAGTGGTAATTGCAAACGCACCGCTGTGTGCAGAGGCAGTTGACCTTTTCTATTAGCCGTAATAGCGCTTGCGTGATTAGGTGTGTTGTCATGAAAAAATGTTGTGTCAAGAATTTTGCATAGAGCGCGATCTGGATCTTGAGATGCTGAAATTAGATTTGTATTAGAAAGTAGAGCAAGTAAAGGGGTTTGCCCCTCCGCATTGGCTTGATCTAAACTAATGCTGCCATCGCCAATAGCGCGTTGTAAAAACTTGATTATTTTTGTTGAATCTGTTTCTGTCTGGCATAACTGCACAATTTCTTCGATAGTGTTGACCATAAATTATTTCCTTAGTTTCTTTGCTCGCAATGCTATTAAAATCTTATATATTGTAAATATTACATTATTATGACGGTGTGTTTTTCTGTGTCATACTCTCTCACCTCGTAAGCGATCCGGTGAATCGTTTACGCCTTTTCCTCTGAGGAGAAGGACATAGAGCGATTTTCATAGATTGCGCATAGAAAATGCCGTGCAATGAATTGTGACTCTACTATTGGAGTTCCCATGCGCACGGAGATTTACTTTTCGGGAGAATAGATGTCTTGAAAGTCAGTAGACGGCTAGTGCAAAGCCCTATTGCGTAGTTGTTGTTTTTCCAAAAACCCAGCAGATTTCCGAAGGAGTTCCTGACTATCGTGTTCACCGCTCATATCATCCAATGCTGCGACGGCATCAGGCTGAGAAATTTCTCCGGCATTTATTAGTATGGTTAAGGCTAATGCCGCGCATGCTAGTTGCGTATTATCGGTGTCTAATGCGCGTTTAAGATTTGACTGCCCTGCTGATGCAGCTTGGAGTTCTTTTCTTCTATCATCGCTTAGCTTTGTTTCTTCAAGTTTACGCTTGGTTTCTGGATGTGAGTAATCCACAACGGCTGAGCTAAAACCATCTTCATTCAATATTGATGAATTTATTCCCGGAATGGTTCGGGTGAGAGCGCCTAATACATCTTCGGACAGATTTGGTTTATAGTATTCTATTGCGAAGAAACCTTCCACGGGAGGGCCATCGTCATCAGAATAGGCATCGGTTACACGAAATTGGTTGCCAGTGGATTGCTTGTTAGTGGCTGCAAAGACTTGTTGGAATTGCTGTTGTGCTTCCGCTTCAGTAAGTTCGCCTTTTTCAATTAGTGCTGCTAAGAAATTTTTCATTAACGCTTCAGGGAGGCTATCGGTGTTAAAGCGTTTTTTCAGTGCTTCTTGTTCTTGTTTCTGGGTAGCAAAAAACTTTCTATCTTCACCAGATAAGTTCGCATCTTTTATTCGTTTGATAATAGCTGGATCAGAAAGGTCTCTTATTTGGAAAGCTAGAAATCGAGTTTGAGCCTTGGGAAATGAATGAAGTTGCGCTTTGCCTGGCAATATTTGATCGATCGCATCATCGGGGAAGTGTGTATTAAGCCAACCTATTGTATAATGCTTGGCATCATCGTTGAAATGCACTTCAAGAATAAAATTGCCTGGCACAGGGTCATTAGGATGATTTGAAATATCCAGATAACGTATTTCTTTGATGTTTTTAGCCATAATGTCACCTTGATTGTTCGAAGCTTAATGATTGACGGTTACTATAGGTCTTTAATATGAAGAATTCGTGACGTATTTATGAATTTAATATGACACCTTAACGAAAGGCACCCATGCGCACAGCGATTTACCCGGGTACATTTGACCCCATTACCTTTGGCCATTTGGATATCATCACCCGTGCCATGCATGTGGTGGATAGGCTGGTGATCGGCGTGGCGCTGGATTCCGGCAAAGAGCCGATTTTTGAGGTATCCACCCGCGCTGACTTAGTGCGCGCGGAAGTGGCGCAACTGGGCGAGGTGTCCAGCCGTATTGAGGTAAAAACCTTCAGCGGATTGCTGGCGAATTTCGCGCGCGAGGAAAAAGCGACCATTCTGCTACGCGGCTTGCGTGCGGTATCTGACTTTGAATATGAGTTTCAAATGGCGAGCGTGAACAATAAAATCGCCCCTGAGCTGGAGACCGTATTTCTTACCGCTTCAGACACCACGCATTATATTTCCTCGCGCTTTGTGAAGCAGATTGCCCGCCTTGGCGGCGATGTTTCCAAAATGGTGCCGCCGGGTGTGGCCGAGGCGCTGGCGCAGCATTATCTGTTTAATCGCTAGCGGCATGATGCGCTCACTGATCGTTGCATGGATGCTGGCACTGTGCGCGCTTACCTCGCCCGCATGGGCGATCAGCGAGGCTGAGATTGTGCGCGCGGTGCGTGATGAGCGCTTTACTCAGGCGCGTGCGATGGCTGAAAAATCGGGAAATACACTGCTCAAACGCTACGCGCTTTGGGCGCACATGGTGAGCGATTTTCCGGTGGCCTACAGCGTCTCTGAAGCGATGGAAATTGTGAAAACCACCAGCACATGGCCGCTTCATAACCGCGTGCGGATGCGGGTGGAAGAAGCAGCACTCCACAGCCACGCGGATACCGGCGCGATGACGCAGTTCTGTAAGCAACTGCCGCCGATCTCTGGGCGTGGCATGCTGGCCTGCGCCAAGGCGCGGGTGCTGGATGATAAAACGCGCACAGAATATATTCGCCAAGGCTGGAAGCAGGGGGATTTTCGCCGCGAGGAAGAACAGCGTATCTTGCGCATGTTCGCACGTGAGCTGACCTACGCCGATCACCGGGCGCGGATTGAGCGGTTGTTGTTTGAACATAAACCCTCTGCGGCGAGCCGCTTGATGGTTAAAATGAACGCAGCAGATAGCGCATTGTTTCGCGCACGCATGGCGCTGCGTGCTGGCAGCCGTGATGCTGAAAGCAAGCTGCGCGCAGTGCCTACAGGCCTTAGAAACGATGCCGGACTTATTTTTGACCGGATGCAGTTTCGTGCCCGTAAAGGTCTGGATGCGGGCGTGATTGAAATGCTGCTTGTAGCACCGAAAGACCCACCCTACGCCGATGCGTGGTGGCCTCACCGCGCCCAAGCGGTGCGCGATGCGTTGCGCATGGGGCGGCCGAAAGATGCACTGAGCATACTTGAGAAGCGTGGCCGTTTAGACGTGGTGTTTGAGGCCGATGCCCTGTGGCTGAAAGGCTGGGTGGCGCTGGAATATCTACGTGATCCGCGCATGGCGTATGAAGCATTCTACGCGCTGTATAACCATGCGAAATTTCCGGTAAGCAAAGCGCGCGCAGCGTACTGGGCGCATGTCGCTGCCAGTCGTAACGGCAACCGCGATATTGCTGAAGAATGGCTCGGCAAAGCGGCGAAATTCAGCACCGTGTTTTATGGTCAGATCGCGCAGGCGCAGTTACATGCTGGCAGGCCTCTGGCACTGGGTGACATTGAACACGCCAGCTACCGCGCTGCTGCGCTTGCCAGTGATAGCGCTGTGCAAGTGGGGCTTATGCTTGCCAGAGCTGGCGAGAAAGACATGGCGGTGAAGTTTTTCGAGCATCTGGCAAGCATCACGGATGATGAAGACCGACTTGCAGATTTGGGTGCAGCTGCAACGCACGCCCTTCGAAAATTTGGTGGCGTGCGCACGGCGAAAGCGGCGCTGAGAAACCATGTCGTACTGCTTCAAGATGGTTGGCCGCTGCTGGATTTGCCGAAAAACCTGATGATCGAGCCTGCACTCACACTGGCGATTACCCGTCAGGAAAGTGAGTTTAATCCGGAGGCAAAAAGTAGTGCCGGTGCGCGCGGCCTGATGCAGCTTTTGCCGCGCACGGCAGCGGAGACCGCGCGTAAAATTGGCGTAGGGTTTTCGCCCGCGCGTATCTTTGAGCAAACGCTGAATCTGACACTGGGCTCGGCATATTTGGGGCGGCTCGTGGGTGCTTATGGCGGCGCATTGGTGCCTGCGATTGCGGCCTATAATGCAGGCCCAGGCAATGTGCGTAAATGGATTACAGCTTACGGCATGCCGGGCGCAAACCTCGAGCAGACACTGCGCTGGATGGAGTCGATTCCCTTTGCAGAAACGCGTAATTACGTGCAGCGCGTGCTGGAGAATTTACAAATCTACCGTGCGCAGTTGAAGCCAAGTAGCAAGCTGGGCATTGTTCAGGATATCGTACGCTAAAGCGCGAGGGTGGCCACAACCGGCGCATGATCCGACGGGCGTTCCTGCGTGCGCGGGGTTTCATCAATGATGCAGCTGTGCAGCAAATCAGTCGCGTGCGGCGAGGTGAGTAGATGATCGATGCGCAGGCCGTGGCCGCGCGCGTAGGCACCGGCGCGGTAATCCCACCAGCTGAATTGCTTCAGATGTGGATGCAGACTGCGAAACGCATCGTAGTAGCCTAGATTGAGCAGGCTGCGCAGCTTGGCGCGCTCGGCTTCGTGATAGCATACCGAGCCATCGAGCGCGGCGTGATCATAGACGTCGATGGCGTGAGGCGCGCAGTTGAAATCACCGCCTAACACCGCAATTTCATTCAGTGCTAAAAGGTCGCGGTGGTGCGAGATTAGCCGGTCATAAAAACGAAGTTTATAGTCAAACTTATCCGATCCGACTTCCTGACCGTTGGGAACATACACACTCGCGACGCGTATGACCTTACCATGCGCGCTCACCAGCGCTTCGATGTAGCGCGCTTGTTCATCGCTGTCGTCACCAGGGAGGGTGGTGGTGATGTCTTCGAGCGGAAATTTACTCAAAATCGCTACGCCGTTATAGGTTTTCTGACCATGCAGCGCGAGGTTGTAGCCGCGCTCTTCAAATTCGAGCGCGGGGAAGGCGTCGCTGACGCATTTGAGCTCTTGCAGGAGCAGAACATCGGGCTTCGCATCGTCGACCCAGGTGAGCACATTGGGAAGGCGCGCGCTGATGGAATTCACGTTAAACGTGGCGATGGAGAGATCCGCCATTACATCGCGACCGTGAAGCTGTTGCCGCAGCCGCAGGAAGATTTCGCGTTAGGGTTTTTGATTTCAAAGGCGGCCGAGCCCAGTGACTCGACAAAATCAAGCATCGAGCCTTCGAGAAGGCCGAGTGAGGTTTCATCAATCACCACCGGTGCGGTCTCATCGCCAAAGCGCAGATCATCGTCGGCGAGGGGCTTTGCTTCCAGATCAAAATGGTACTGAAAGCCAGAACAGCCGCCGCCCAGCACGCTGATGCGCAGATAAGTGCTTTCCGGCTCGCCGACCAGAATATGCTGAATCCGCGCGGCAGCGTTTTCTGAAACGATGAAGTTTGCAACCATGGACTCAATATAATACGGCTACGTAAAATCGCAAGGGGCAGAAGGTTTATAGCGCGTTCACGATGTGACTGCATTTCGTAAATGCAGTCACATCGTGAAGGTCGCGCTATAACGTTATGATTTTATAGCACTACATAACTTTGTAATCGCATCAGAAAGATGCAATTACAAAGTTAAAGTGCTATAATGGGCCACAGAAGGCGGGTTCTTGAGGCAGGCGCGAAGTTTTTTGCTCATCACCCAGCCGCACTGGCCATTCTTCAGGCGGCGGCAATGTGCCTGCTTGTAGCAGGCATACTGCGCACGGTATTCGCAGGTGGAAATGCCTTCATCACTCACCGGCACGCATAGCTGGCCGCTGCAGCCACCAATTTTGCAGGATTTATTCGCCAATTGCGCGTGGGCGAGAGGCGCGCTCAGAAGCATGCACCCTACTAAGTAAGCGATAAGGCGCATCACTACTCCATGTACTGCCCGCCATTGATGGACAGGGTTTCGCCGGTGATGAAGCCTGCCTCATCGGCAGCGAGGAAGCACACGGCGCGGGCGATTTCTGAAGGTTGGCCAAGGCGACCCACGGGAATATTGCCCACGATTTTTTTGAGTACGTCTTCCTGTACGGCTTTGACCATGTCGGTTTCAATATAGCCGGGTGCCACCGCATTGACGGTGATGCCTTTGGCGGCGCATTCGCGCGCCAGTGCTTTGGTGAAGCCGAACACGCCCGCTTTGGCAGCAGAATAATTGGTTTGACCAAATTGCCCCAGCTGACCGTTAATGGAGGAAATGGTGATGATGCGTCCAAACCCGCGCGTGCGCATGCCTTCAATCACCGCGCGGCACATATTGAAGCACGATTTGAGGTTGGTATCGAGCACGCTGTCCCAGCTGTCTTCCCCCATTTTGTGCAGGAAACCATCGCGCGTGATGCCGGCATTGTTGATGAGAATATCGACGCGGCCATACTCAGCCTCTACCGTGCGCACGGCGGTGTTGCACTGTTCGTAATCAGCAACATCAAAGCGCGAAATGGCAATGCCGGTTTCTTTTTTGAAGGCAAGTGCGGCTTCTTCATTGCCCTGATAGCTGGCAATGACTTTGGCGCCGGCTTTTTTAAGATCGATGGCAATGGCCTTGCCAATACCGCGTGTACCGCCAGTGACGATTGCGATTTTGTTTTTCATAGATTCTCCTTCGACAGTGCGATGATTCGGCGTGTCACCCCGTTTTCATAACGGGGTCTGCGCCTTACAAATTTTTGGCGCGGATGCCGTCATGAAGACGGCATGACAGGTGGTGGGGTGAGGCTGCATTTACGCCGCTTCCACGCACATGGCGATGCCCATACCACCGCCGATACACAAAGTAGCCAATGCTTTATTTGCAGAGCGGCGCTGCATTTCATGCAGCAGCGTCACCAGCACACGTGCACCCGATGCGCCGATAGGATGGCCAAGCGCAATCGCGCCGCCGTTGACGTTCACCTTGTTCACGTCCCAGCCCATGCCTTTATTCACTGAAATCGCTTGCGCAGCGAAGGCTTCATTGGCCTCCACTAAATCAAGATCGCTATGTTTCCATCCGGCTTTTTCGAGTGCTTTCTGGCTTGCCGGAATGGGCCCCGTGCCCATGATGGCGGGGTCGACCCCCGCGGTTGCCCAGGAAGCAATTTTGGCGAGTGGTTTAAGGCCGCGTTTGTCAGCCTCCGCGCGGGTCATCAGCATCACGGCGGCCGCGCCGTCGTTAATGCCGGAAGCATTGCCCGCCGTGACCGTGCCATCAGGCTTGAATGCCGGACGCAGTTTGGCAAGGCTTTCAGCCGTAGTATCGGGGCGAATGAACTCATCGCTATCCACCACTTTATCGCCTTTTTTATCTTTAATCGTGAAGGGCAAAATTTCTGCTTTGAACTTGCCTTCGGCCTGCGCCTTGGCCGCTTTGGCCTGCGATGCGGCGGCGAAGGCATCTTGCTCGTCGCGGGTGATTTGAAACTGGGTGGCGATGTTTTCTGCTGTAATGCCCATATGGTAATTATTAAACGCATCCCACAGACCATCGACGATCATCGAATCCTGCAATTTGCCATCGCCCATTTTGACGCCGTTTCTAAGATGCATGACGTGCGGTGACATGCTCATCGATTCCTGACCGCCCGCAATGACAATCGACGCATCGCCGCAAGTAATCGCCTTCATGCCTTCGGCGACCGCGCGCAGGCCAGAGCCGCACAGTTGATTGAGCACCATCGACGTGGTTTCATACGGCAGGCCAGCAAGAACCGCCGCCTGACGTGCCGGATTCTGTCCGCCGCCGGCGGTTAGAATTTGCCCCAGAATGACTTGCCCCACATCCGAAGCTGCCACACCGGACTGAGAAAGCACTCCCGCAATCACATGCGCGCCCAGCACGTGTGCAGGCGTATTCGCAAAACTGCCGGAGAAATTTCCGGTAGCCGTGCGGAGTGCATGGGTAATCACAATATCGTTTGGGCTGGTCATGAGAGGCTCCACAAAAAATTGATGGCTGTGTTTAGCCCGATTTTTCTATGCGATCAAGCATGCAGCTACTTCCCGGTAGAAATTTGTATGTGCATGATGCGCAGCAAGAAGGAGGGCATTTTCGCCATGCAATCAGCAAGCTACCACATCACCGTGAATCAGGGCAGCCATTTTACGCTGCCGATTACCTGGAAAGACCAGAATCAAGTACCGATCAACCTCACCGGATTTACCGCGCGTATGCAAGCGCGTCGCACCCATGATGCGACGACGCATTTCATCGAACTAACAACCGAGAATGGTGGCATTACGCTTGGCGGTGCCGCAGGAACCATTACGTTGAGCTTGAGTGCTGCGGCAACCGCCGCCATCAGCGCTGAGACAGGCGTGTGGGATTTAGAACTCATCTCCTCGGGTGGGATTGTGACGCGCTTGATTCAGGGCGAGATCACCATCAGCAAGGAAGTGACGCGATGAGCAGTGTTATCGTGCAGCCGCTAGTACACCATCTTGAGATTGCTGGTGAGGTGCAATACGCGACGATCCTTCAGGAACAGATTTCACTGGCCACGCTTGGGATACAAGGTCCGCAAGGGATTCAGGGCGCCGTAGGCCCTGCCGGCCCAGAAGGCCCCCCGGGAAGTGGTGGCAGCGTGGATCATGGTGCGCTGACGGGTCTTGGCGATGATGACCATCCACAATATCACAACAACGCGCGCGGTGATGCGCGTTATGCCGCGCTCTCGCATACGCATGCTATCGCCCATGTCACGGGGCTGCAACCCGCACTGGATGGTAAGCAGCCTTTAGCTACGGTGCTGACAAACACCACCGCTTCGTTCACCACCGCGCAGGAAAGCAAACTGGCAGGCATTGCCGCAGGTGCTGAGGTGAACGTGAATGCGGATTGGAGTGCAGTTTCAGGCGATGCGCAGATTCTTAATAAACCAACGATTCCCACACTCACCAGCCAACTCACGAACGATAGCGGATTTTTAACCTCCGCACCGGTGACTTCGGTTGCGGGTAAAACCGGTGCGGTGACATTAGCAGCGGCGGATATTGCCAGTGGCACGCTGATGGATGCCCGTGTTGCGGCTAGCAACGTCACGCAGCATCAGGCGGCACTCACTATTGCCAGCACGCAAGTAACGGGCACCAAAACCAGCGGCTATATTTCCGATTTTGCAGAAAGTGTCGATGACCGTGTTGCCGCGTTGTTAGTAGCAGGCAGCAATGTGACGCTAACCTATAATGATGTCGCCAACACTTTGACTGTTGCTTCTACAGGAGGTGGTGGCATTTCGGATGGTGACAAAGGTGACATCACCGTATCGGGAAGTGGTGCGACCTGGACGATTGATAACGGTGTAGTGAATACCGCTAAGCTAGGCGGTGACATTACCACGGCGGGGAAAGCACTTCTTGATGACGCAGATGCAGCAGCGCAGCGCGCCACGCTGGGACTTGGTACACTCGCCACGCAAAGCGGCACGTTTAGCGGTACATCGAGTGGCGCCAATACGGGCGATGTAACACTCGCAGGGACGCCAAACTACATCACGATTTCTGGGCAGGTGATTACGCGCAGTGCAGTAGATTTAAGTGGTACGCATGTTACCGGTACGCTGGCTGCAGCACGCTTTCCCGCACTGACGGGCGATGTAACCACCACGGCAGGTAACTTAGCAACAACCATCGCGAACCTGGCTGTCACTAACGCAAAGATCAATGACTTAGCATGGAGCAAAGTGACCGGCACGCCGACGACACTTTCGGGCTACGGCATCACCGGTGCGCAAGCAGGAGTGCAGTTTCAGGACGAGGGAAGTAATCTCGGCACATCCGGCACGGCGACGACGGTCAATTTCACTGGCTCTGGCGTCAGCGCTTCACGCACGGGCGACACGGTTACGGTCAACGTTTCGGGCGGCGGTGGAGGCGGTGGAGCAGTGGACAGTGTGTTTGGCCGCACGGGGGTTGTGGTTGCGGCCTCTGGTGATTATACCACAACGCAAGTGACGGAAGGCACGAATCTGTATCATACCGATGCACGGGCGCGCAGTGCGGTGGTGGTCAATAATGTGACCGCGACGTATACCGACAAAGCACCAAGTGTGGATGCAGCACGTGCAGCATTTGAGTTTCGTGACCAGCAGCAGGCACACGGCGCGATGCCTTATGTTATCGGCACGTATTACAATATAGCAAGAGCCTCTCTTGGGCTGGTAACAACGACAGGCGTTGCGGGTAGGCTTATCATGTCATCCGCTTGGTTTGCCAGAGCGTTTAACATTGACCGCATCGGGATACAATGCACCACGAACGTAGCAAGCGCGCAGGGGCGGCTGTGTATCTACGAATCGAATGCAGACGGATGGCCGACTAACCTGCTGTATGAATCAGCTAACCTTGATTTCTCAACCACAGGATTCAAGGAAGTGACGCTGAGTTTTAGTTTTAGTGCGAAGAAACTTTATTGGTTTGGACTGCTTACCAGCTCAACGGCTGCCACACGCTCGGTGCAAAACACCATTAATCCTCAGCTTGGCCTTACCAGTACGACAGGCACCACGCAGCAAGCGATTATTCTTCGCGCCGGATTAACCTATGCCAATCCGCTTCCCAATCCATTCAGCTTCACAACTGCTGACTTGAATAACACCACGCAACCCCCATCTGTTACTTTCAGAGTAGTCTAATGCGATATCACACACATGAACTCGACGGAATCAAAACGCAAATAGCATGGGATAAAGACGATTATCTCGCTGCGATCTCTGACCTTGAAAGTCATATTACGCAGCGCAGATTGCGTGATGCCGTAACCAGCGAAGAAGGCGCAAGATGGCTGCGCGGGATTGAGGATGAGATTGCTGAGTTGCGTAGTGAGCTGGCGTTGATTTGAACTCACGCACGTAGTTTGCGTATGGCTTCCGGTGCAAATAACGCCGTGATTTCGCGTACCATCGTGTCGCCGAGTTGTTCGACATCGTGCAGTGTGACGGCGCGGCGGTAATAACGCGTGACATCATGACCAATGCCGATGGCGAGCAGCTCTACGGACTCATCGCGTTCGATATGGGCGATCACCTCACGCAGATGACGATCAAGATAGCTGCCCGTATTGGCAGAAAGCGTAGAATCATCCACCGGCGCACCGTCAGAGATCACCATGAGAATGCGGCGATATTCGCGCCGTGCACGCAGGCGGTCATACGCCCACCAGACGGCTTCGCCGTCGATATTTTCCTTGAGGATGCCGTCTTTAAGCATCAAGGCCAGATTGCGGCGCGCGCGGTGAAAGCGTGTATCCGCCGATTTGTAAATGATGTGCCGCAGATCGTTCAGACGCCCGGGTTCACCCGGTCTGCCATCATTCAGCCAGGCTTTGCGGCTCTCGCCGCCTTTCCACTCGCGCGTGGTGAAGCCGAGCACTTCCACTTTCACTCCGCAGCGCTCGAGCGTGCGCGCTAAAATATCTGCTGAGAGCGCGGCAATCGTAATCGGTCTGCCGCGCATGGATCCGGAATTGTCAATCAGCAGTGATACGACGGTATCGCGAAACGGCGCGTCATGTTCTTGTTTGTAAATGTCGGTAATATCAGGCCGCGCCACGACGCGGGCGAGGCGAGCATTATCCATCATCCCGTCGTCGAGTTCATAGACCCAGCGGCGCGTCTGCTGCGCCAGAAGCAGTCGTTGCAAGCGCGTGGCAAGCCTGCTGGATACGGTGTGATAGGCGCGGATTTTTTCTTGCAACTGCGCATTCAGGCGAATCACATCTTCGCTGCTCATCAGTTTTTCAGCTGGTACGATTTCATCAAACGCGGTGGTGTAGGCGCGGTAATCATCGCTGACGGCGAAGGCGGAGAACTCCGGCGCATTGGGGCTATGGCGCGGTTCGTCGGGCACTTCCGGTTCTTCCTCGGAAATTTCCTCGCCGCTGGTTTCCGCCGGCGCGCTTTCTTCAGATTCGATTTCAGAAATATCGTCATTGTCGCTGGAGAGATCCGCTTCTTCGCGGTCAAACTCTTCTGGCTCCGGGGCGCTAGTTTCTTCCTCACGAATGCCGATTGCCTCGGTGGTATGGCCGCTTTCATCTTGCAGCTGTTTGAGATCCGCCAGCATCTCGGCGCTGAGCAGATCCAGATCGTGCAGCCAGGAGAGGATATGCTGAAAAAACGCGCGCGGCGAGGCGAGGTTTTCTTTCATACCTGCAAGATGGGGGGCTAGTTTTTTCTCCATCAGCGGGGCGTAGCTGCGCACGAGGGGGGCAATGGCATCTGGCGGCGGTGCGCCGGTGAGCGCTTGACGCAGCGTGAATGCCGCAATGTCGTGCAGTGGTGGCGCACTCGATAAATTCTGCTGCTCGTAGCCTTCCTGCTTACAATAAATTTCGTGACGGTGGGCGAGATTCGCCGCCATTCCTGGCATGTGCGGCGTACCCAGCGCTTCGATACGCATGATCTCCAGCCCGTCCATCATCGCTTGCGTTGCCGCGTGCGCTCCGCGAAGTTGGGCGTGCGTTTGCGGCAGGTGGTATCGGTGTGCAAGTGCTGCCAGATCGGCCTGACCCCGCAGATGACGGCGCTTGCGGCTGGTGTCATCGCTATCATGGGTGAAGGTGTAAATGGTTTCGGCAAGCTGCAAGGGGGCATCACGCTGCAAATTCAGCCCGCCGTGAAGTTCGAGTTTTTCGTTGCCGGAAATGGCGCGCGCAGCGCGGGAAAGGGCGTCTAAAAAATCGGGGGGATAGGGGGTGGTCGGCGGCATTACGCCACGCGTTCGAGTTCAAGATTAAACGTGCGCTGGAAATATTCGGCGATGACTGGCCGCTCCGTTTCGTCGCATTTGTTCAGGAAGCTCACGCGGAAGGCAAGGGCGCTGTCACCGTCAAAAATATCGGTGTTTTCTGCCCAGGAAATTACAGTGCGCGGCGACATGACGGTGGAAATATCGCCCTGCATAAATCCGCTGCGGGTGAGATTGGCGGTGGCCACCATTTGCGCGATGATGGCTTGCTTAGCCTTACTGGCGGCGTATTGCGGCAGCTTGGCAAGAATCATGCGGGTTTCCACATCCGCCGGTAAATAATTGAGGGTGGCGACGATGTTCCAACGATCCATCTGCCCTTGATTGATGGCGTGGGTGCCGTGATACAAACCAGATGCATCGCCTAGGCCAATGGTGTTAGCGGTTGCGAACATGCGAAAGCACGGATGCGGTGTGATGACGGAGTTTTGATCCAGCAATGTGAGCTTGCCTTTGGCTTCCAAAATACGCTGAATCACGAACATGACATCGGGGCGTCCGGCATCGTATTCATCGAACACGAGGGCGACGCCGCGGCGCAGCGCCCAGGGAATAATGCCTTCCTGAAAAGCGGTGATTTGTTTGCCGTCTTTGAGTACAATCGCGTCGCGCCCAATCAGATCGGTGCGGCTGACATGACTATCGAGGTTGATGCGGATGCACGGCCAGTTGAGCCGCGCGGCCACCTGCTCGATATGGGTGGATTTGCCGGTGCCGTGATAGCCCTGAATCAGCACGCGGCGATTGTGAATGAAGCCGGCTAAAATCGCCTTGGTGGTGGCCGGAT
>JALHRI010000003.1:0-65946 GCA_022841525.1 Alphaproteobacteria bacterium
AATGCTGGAGCTTTCGGTGTACGATAACATTCCGCACCTGCTCGCACCGGTGGTGACTGAGCCGGGCAAAGCCGTTGTTGCCCTCAAATGGGCGGTGAAAGAGATGGAGAATCGTTACCGCCTGATGAGTAATTTGGGCGTCCGCAACATCGACAATTACAACAAACGCCTCGTCGAAGCGCGCGAAAAAGGCGAGCAACTCACCCGCAATGTGCAGACCGGATTTGATCCGGAAACCGGCAAGCCGATCATGGAAAAGCAAGCGCTCGATATGAACGCGCTGCCGTTTATTGTAGTGGTGGTCGATGAAATGGCCGATTTAATGCTGGTTGCGGGTAAGGATATTGAAGGCTCCATCCAGCGCCTTGCCCAAATGGCGCGCGCGGCGGGTATTCACATTATTATGGCCACGCAGCGCCCATCGGTAGATGTAATTACCGGCGTGATTAAAGCCAACTTCCCCACCCGTATTTCGTTCCAGGTGACCAGTAAAATCGACAGCCGTACGATTTTGGGTGAGCAGGGGGCTGAGCAATTACTGGGTCAGGGCGATATGTTGTTTATGGCCGGAGGCGGGCGAATTTCACGCGTTCACGGACCGTTCATTTCCGATAAAGAAGTCGAAACCATCGTCGATTATCTGCGCACGCAGGGCAGCCCGCAATACGATGAGGCTGTCACGCGTGATGAGGAAGAAGAAGCCTTGAATGGTGAGTTTTTTGAGGAAGAAGAGTCCGAAGCTGACCGCGAGAATTACAAGCAAGCAGTGGAGTTTGTGATTCGCGATCAGAAAGCTTCCACCAGCTATATTCAGCGCCGCTTAAAAATTGGCTATAACCGCGCGGCACGTATTATTGAGAAAATGGAAGCCGAGGGTATTGTCGGCCCCGCCAACCATGTCGGCAAGCGCGAAGTGCTCATGCGATGATGGCTTGGCCGATTTTATTCGATAGCTATTGAAGCTGCCCCAAAAAGGACTATATTAACGCTGAATGTGCTAAGCACACTAACCACAGGAGAGAGTATGAATCTGGAAAAACAATCAAGCACCCAAACCAGCGCCGTCAGCGTGGATCAGGGTCTGCGCGCGCACATGCTGCGGGTGTATAATTACATGACCAGCGCCTTGCTGCTAACCGGTCTGGTTGCTTATTTTGCTGGTACGACGCCGGAAATTTATCAGTTATTTTTGGCGCAGAATGCGGATGGGATGATCACCGGTCTGTCTGGCCTCGGTTGGCTGGTGGCGCTGGCTCCCATAGGCATGGTGTTAGTAATGGGCGTGCGCATGAATACGGTAAGCTACAGCACGCTGAAAACCATGTTCTGGGGTTACAGCATTTTAATGGGCTTAAGCCTATTTTCAATTTTCCTCGTCTATACCGGTGCGAGTATTGCCCGCGTATTCTTCATCACGGCGGGAACGTTCGGCTTGTTAAGCTTATACGGCTATTCCACCAAGCGCGATCTGACCAGCTGGGGCACGTTCCTTAGTGTCGGCATACTGGCGGTATTTTTGGTGTCGCTGGCGAATGTGATTTTCTTCAAGTCCAGCGGGCTTGATTTACTGCTTTCGTATGTGGGCGTGTTTCTGGCTATTGGTCTGACCGCTTATGATACGCAGAAAGTCAAAGAACTTTACTACCATAGCGGTAGCGGCGAAATGGTGCAGAAGGCTAGCCTGATGGGCGCGCTTTCGCTCTATTTTGACTTTATCTATCTGTTCATCAATCTGCTGCGCATTTTGGGCGATCGCCGTTAATTTTTGCTTAGCATTTTAGGCATTTTCGGGGGGGCTTTTGCCCCCCGTTTTTGTTTTGACGTAATGCAGAAAAAACGCTACAATTCGAATCATTACATGTAGTAATAGTCAGTTATCAGGAATGATCACCTTCGCATGAATGCTTCCATTACTTCCGGTCTGAACCTGTTTTTTGCAGCAAGTTCGCCCGTTGGCAGGCAGGGGCTTAGCCAAAATCTGGTGACGAACGCCCGCGATGATGTCGCGCGCGCACTGCGCGGCACCCCCAATAGTTCGCCGTTACAAGCCCAGCAACTCAGCGTGAAAGCTCCTGAAGGGGCAGCGCTTACCACCCAGTTTGACTATGGCACCGCGGAAGATGGTTCTACCTATATTCGCGGGATTACCATTGGTGCTGAGCCACGCGTACGCAGCACCCAGCCGCAGCTTGAAGCGCCTGCCAATAATGTGCCTGCCACCTTTGCACCGCAAGTTCAGGCAAAACCCGTTAGCCTGGGCGAGCTTGGCATGGTAAAAACGGCACTATCACCGGCCGAGCAGCTTGCAGTGTTTGCCAGCAATAATGCAGCAGGCTCTGCTGTGAATGCAGCGGTTAGCCGCGAATCAGCGGTTTCCAAGCTTTATCAGCAGCAAAGCGACCTGATTTACACCGCCAATCCGCTGTTTGACGCCGCCGCGTAGAGCCTATTTTAGCGGCTTTTTCCTCTGTTTCGTCATTAAACTGTCATAAGTTTATTTTATGACTCTCTCGTTAAACCAGAGCGTGTCATGGATTCGGGCTTCAAGAAGAGTAAGTTTGATGGCTGCATAGTGCCGGATCATCCGATGTATGCAGAGGAATTGTCGCGCGAGGAATTTGGTGCATTGGCCGATGACCCGATTGTTAAGGCTGCTTATGACATCGCGTGTGAAGTGCATACCAAGCCACGCAATAAAAAACGGAGCATAGAGAAGCCATTCGCCTATATTACGCACCCAATGATGGTGTGTAAGTATTTGTATATTATTAAGAAATCATTGCCGGAACGATATGCGCATCGCCAAGATTTGACGAGTGTCAGTTTTCTGTCGGTCGCCTTGCTGCACGATGTGCTAGAAGAAGATGGTACGGCTTATCATCAAAAGCCCCAACAACTCGAACAAGCGTTATTAGACCGTGTAATCTGGCATATTGTCCGCCAGGAGCTTGCCGATGAAAAAAAGTGCGTGGCAGACGAGATAACGGAAGAAAATATCCGTAATCGCATGAAGCGGTATGACGAAAGAAAAAAAGCCAACCTTCAGCGAGCAATTGCAGCGATAGTGAAAGACTGTCATGCGCTTTGTAATCCTGAAGCGATGGAAGATAAGCGAGAATATCAGGTAGATCATATGTATGAGCTGACGCCGCAGCAGAAGCTCATCAAAATGCTCGATCAAATGGCGAGTGTTACCGAAGATTTACTGTTTGAAAGCCAGCGTCCTCCCCAAAAAATTGCTGAATTTATATTCAAGGCGCTGGATGTGGTTAAAGCTGGAGGGTCCTCAGGGAGTGATGAGCATAAACTGGCAGAAGAAATGTTTTTACAGTTATTTCAGAAATTTCATGACATGCGCGGCATATATTTGAATGGCGGATACAATCAAGAGGCGTTGAATACACAATTTGATCAGAACAAAGAAGCGATACGATTTTACACTGAAGACTCTCAACATCTCAGCCCCTTGCTGTTTGAAGTGCTTAAATCGCGTAACGCGCATTTGAAAGAAAAATCAGCGATTTATGATGGGCATGTTGCGCATGTCAGTGCTAGCGGGAATGTGTCTGCGGTGCCTGAATTAATGGAAGTGAATCATGCGGCATTTAGTCCAGCAAAACCCAGGCGTTCACGAAATGAAGGTGAATATGGTGGCATACTTGCGTTGCCTGATTACGGCGTGGTGAATGTGAAGATAAAAAACCATAACGGTGAACCATGTGTCGTGGGATATAGCATGCGTATTGCTGATTATCTTTCTTATCTTCCGCCGGATGCATCGCATGGCGCTATTCGGCGATTAGCCAGAAAATCCGCTACCTATCTGATGGGGGCATTGGAATTGGAGCGTGAAGGCAGACAGCTGCATGTGGGGCGATCACGGTCTCATGAAGGGGATATGGTACGCGATTATTGGTTGGCAGAACCTGTCTCTATTAAAGCATTCATTAGAGCAACACATCACGCCAGTGCGTGGTTAAAAAGTGATATTGAGCAAGTGTTGAAGGCCGCAAGCCATGAAGGAGAAAAACCATTGAGCGACGCTGAGACGAAGCCGTTTCATGATGCTAAAAAGAAGATCAACCCTTTGCTTTCTGCGGTGATGTGTCTTGAATTGCGCAAAGCAGATCGAAAAGCTGGATACAAAGACCAGGGTCTCGTTGCCAAGCTTTAAATGCCTGTTCTTTCTTGCGGCTAACACAAAAAGCCCTATAACCTCTCCATGCATTCTTCCATCAACATAATTGGCGTGGTGACGCTGTATAAGCGCGAGACGTGGCGTTTCCTGAAAGTCTGGAACCAGACCATCATTGCACCGATGGTGACCACGCTGATATTTCTGGCGATCTTGTCGCTAGCGCTCGGCGGTCATGCGCGCACCATTGATGGCTTGCCGTTTGAAGTCTTCATCGCCCCCGGGCTGATCATGATGGCGGTGGTACAAAACGCGTTTGCGAATACATCCTCCTCGCTGATGCTGCAGAAAATTCAGGGCGTGATTGTCGATCTTCTTATGCCACCACTTTCCGGCGCGGAAATTACCTTCAGCATGGTGATGGGTGGCATCACGCGCGGAGTGTTGGTGGGGCTGGTAGTCGCTGTAGCGATGCGGGTATTTGTGCCTTTTGGCGTGCATGATCCACTGCTGGCAATAATATTTGTGCTGCTTTCCAGCGCGATGCTTGCAACACTGGGCATTTTAGCGGGTATTGTGTCGCAAACCTTTGATCATATTTCCGCGCTGACGAATTATATTATCACGCCACTATCCTTCTTATCGGGCACATTTTATTCGATTCATCAGCTGCCGAAAATTTGGCAGCATATCAGTCATGCGAATCCGTTTTTTTACATGATTGATGGCTTTCGCTATGCGATCACAGGCTACAGCGATTCGGATACTACCACCGGCCTTACGGTGCTTATTCTCACCACATTGGTGCTGCTGGTGCTCTGTCAATATCTGCTCGCTAAAGGCTGGCGACTGAAAAGCTAGTGACACCTTACCTTCCAGTTTATCGCCGCTTTCCCATCCGCATCGTACGTGGTGAGGGGGCGTATTTGATCGCCGAAAGCGGCCAGCGCATTCTCGATTTTGCTGCAGGAATTGCGGTCAATAGTTTTGGTCATGGTCATCCGAAACTTGTTGCGGCACTTCAGTCGCAGGCGGGAGATTTATGGCATTGCTCCAATCAATATCTCACCCCGCAACTGGAGAAATTTTCGCAGGAATTGGTGAATGCAACCTTTGCAGATTCAGTGTTTTTCTGCTCCTCCGGCACCGAAGCGGTGGAGGCGGGCATCAAGTTCATGCGCCGCTATCATTATGAAAACGGTGAACCGTACCGTCAGCGGATCATCACGTTTGAAGGCGGGTTTCATGGCCGCACCTACGGCGGTATTGCCGCCGGTGGCAACGACTACGCCCGCGCCGGATTCGGCCCCATGCTGCTGGGTTTCGACTGCGTAGCATTTGCCGATTTGGATGCAGTAAAACGCACCATCAGCAAAAACACGGCCGGTATTTTGCTGGAGCCAATTCAAGGCGAAGGCGGCGTACGGCCATTCCCTCATGATTTTCTGCGCGAGATTCGCGCGCTGTGTGACGCGGAAAATATCCTGCTGATGTGCGATGAGGTGCAGTGCGGCTATGGCCGCCCGGGTTCGCTCTTTGCGTTTGAACATGCCCGCATCACACCGGATATCGCCACAGCTGCCAAGGGCATTGGCGGTGGTTTTCCCCTGGGTGCTACGCTTGTCACAAAGCGCATTGCTGAGAAACTTCCCGCGGGCTGTCACGGCTCGACCTACGGCTCGAATCCACTCGCGATGGTGGTGGGATCAGCGGTATTATCGCTGATGCAGGAAGATGGTTTTTATGACCACGTGTGCGCAAGGGGTGAACAGCTGAAGAATGGTTTGCTTGTCTTACAGAAAAAACATTCTGACCAAATTGCTGAAGTACGTGGTGTGGGCTTAATGGTCGGGCTGCTTCCACACGCGGATGGCCGCGCTATGGCCGAAAAATTACTTCACGCAGGCCTTGCTACCGCACCATCGGTTAGTAACGTCATCCGTTTCGTACCCCCGCTGAATATCAGCGAAGCCGAGGTGGATGAGGCGTTGAGTGCGGTGACAAATGTTTTAAGTCAGGAGAAAATGTGATGCCTCATTTCCTAGACCTACGCGATATAAGTGGCGAGACGATTCACGCGTTACTCGCCGAAGCGGCGCGGCAGAAAACCAAGCGTAGCACGACGCGTGATCACTGCCTGGATGGTAGGACGCTGGCGCTGATTTTCGAGAAAAACTCCACCCGCACGCGCGTGTCGTTTGAAGTCGCGATGCGCGAGCTGGGCGGCCATGTGATCATGCTGCGTAAGGATGATTTGCAGCTGGGGCGCGGTGAGACTGTGGCCGATACGGCGCGCGTACTCTCGCGCTATGTGCACGCGCTCATGCTGCGCGCATATCATCACCACACACTGATGGAGCTTGCGAAATACGCGGATGTACCGGTCATTAACGGCCTGACTGATCTATTACACCCCTGCCAAATCATGGCGGATATTCTCACGATACAGGAGCGACTCGGCAGTATTGAAAACAAAAAAATCGCCTGGGTGGGTGATGGTAATAATGTGGCAAACACCTGGATTACGGCCGCGATGCGACTGAACTTCTCCCTTACACTCGCCTGCCCTGAAGGCTACGTACCCGACAGCGATATTCTGAAACAAGCGGTGAGCGCTGGTGCGCATGTCAGTGTAACGCACGATACACACGTGGCGGTGCAAGGTGCGGATGTGGTGACCACCGACGCATGGGTATCGATGGGCGATGATGATACGTTGTCGCGCCGTCAGGCGTTTGAGGCATTTCGGGTAGACGATGTCCTGATGAAACTCGCCGCGCCGCACGCGATTTTTCTGCATTGCCTGCCCGCGCACCGCGGCGAGGAAGTCACCAGCAGTGTTCTCGACGGCACTCAAAGCGCGGTGTGGGATGAAGCCGAAAATCGACTGCACGTGCAAAAAGCCGTGCTCAAATGGTGCCTGGGCGTGCTTTAAGCGTAAGCGCGGCTAGTATCTGCCCGCGACAGCGGAATATTTAGCTCAGAGAATACCTGCAGCAGCGCATCGCGCAGACTAAGCATCATCTCTTCAGAATGCAGCGGCGTGGGCGTAAAACGAAGCCGCTCAGAGCCTTTGCGCACGGTGGGGTAGTTGATGGGCTGAACGTAAATCTGATGCTCTTCCAGCAGCATATCGGATGCTTTTTTGCACAGTGATGCATCGTTGACCATCACGGGAACAATATGCGTTGGTGTCTGCATAATAGGAATGCCTGCATCACTTAAGATCGTTTTAAGCGTTGCGGCGTTTTGCTGATGCGCTTCGCGCTCATGGCTGGAACGCATTAAGTAACGAATACTGGCCTCAGCGCCGGCAGCGATGGCAGGCGGCAGGGCGGTGGTAAAAATAAAGCCCGGCGCGCAGGAACGAATCGTATCAATGATCGACGCGCGCGAGGCAACATAGCCACCAATGACACCATAAGCCTTGGCAAGCGTGCCCTGAATAATATCGACTTCATCTTCCAGCCCATCGCGGCGGGCGATGCCTGCACCGTTATCGCCGTACATGCCTACTGCATGCACCTCGTCAAGATAGGTGAGGGCGTGATATTGCCGCGCCAGTGCGCAGATTTCTCTAATTGGGCCAATATCACCGTCCATCGAATAGACCGATTCAAACGCGATGATTTTGGGGCGCTTAGCATCCACACTGGCGAGTAGTTTTGCCAGATGATCAACATCGTTATGGCGGAATACTTTTTTCTCGGCACCCGAATGGCGAATGCCATGAATCATCGAGGCGTGGTTTTGCGCATCCGAGAAAATTACGCAGTCATCGAGGACGGATCCAATAGTTGAAAGCGCAGCCTCGTTAGCAACATAGCCTGAGGTAAATACCAACGCAGCGTCTTTACCGTGCAGCTCGGCGATCGTTTTTTCAAGCTCCACCATGCGGCTGTGATTACCAGAGATATTGCGCGTTCCGCCAGCGCCAGCGCCCATTTCCGCAAGGGCTTGCTGCATGGCGCTTAGCACCACTTCATGCTGCCCCATGCCGAGATAATCATTGGCGCACCATACCGTGACTTTCTTACCCGTTCGGCGCGATAGAGCATTGGGAAATGCGCCGGCAATGCGCTCAAGATCGGTGAACACACGGTAGCGGCCTTCACTACGAATACTCTCAAGCGTGGCCTCAAACGCGTGGTCATACGCGTGGGGAGATGCGTTAAAGCTCATAACTGTGTCTTTTTATTGTTAGTGTTACTATGAATGTACAGCAAGCTGCGCGGCTCACAAGCAGATTTATTGTAATTCGTAGGATTGACGCGATTTAGTGCGCGCGCGAAGTGATCGCACCACTGGCGTAAAACACACGAAGAATGCAGGCGAGTAGCACCAGCGCCAACAGCTGATGCGCGCTTGCCAGCCAGATATTGACGTGCGAAAGCAGCGTTAACACGCCAAGTGTAAACTGGCATAATACCACAATCAGCAGGCCATACGCCCATGCTCGCCCCTCTGGATGACGGGTAAAGATGTACCAAGCCGCAAGTAGCACTACCTTGACTAGGATCAAGGCCATGAGTCGGTGTTGAAATTGTACCGTGGCGATATTTTCCAGATGGTTTAGCCACCACGGGCTTAAAAGATGTAAACCAGAGGGAATCCAGCGCCCATCCATCAGTGGGAAGCTGTTGTAGCTAAGGCCAGCATCCAATCCGGCGACAATGGCGCCCATGATCAGCTGAATCGCAAAGAGCAGCAGGCATAACTTAATCAGGCGGCGCAGATTGGGTCTTGGCTTATCCAGCACTGCGGCGCCTGAATGCTGCAAATAGGTGTAAACCAACAATCCAAACACACTGAAGGCCAGCGTTAAATGCATGGCCAGTTTTATCGGGCTGACGCGAGGTTGATGTTCAAGGCCGCTGGCAACCATCACCCAGCCGACAGTGCCCTGAAGCCCCACCAGCACGGTGATGAACAACATACGACGCAGCAGAGCAGGTGGCGCAAGCCTACGCATCCAAAACACAATCAGCGGCAGTAAAAAAACGAGGCCGGTGATGCGCCCCATCAGGCGGTGCAGATATTCCAGCCAGTAAATTTTCTTAAAGTCAGCAAGCGTGAAATGTGCATTCTTTTTGGTAAATTCAGGGCTGGTTTGGTAGTCGCTAAATTCTTTTTCCCACGCACTATCAGACAGTGGGGGAAGGGTGCCGCTGATTAATTTCCACTCCACAATCGATAGGCCGGATTCCGTTAGCCGTGTGACGCCGCCAATAAACACCATCATCACCACGCACGCCATGCAGGCGATCAGCCAGTAGCGGTGCGTTGATGTCATCGTTGGTGGTTGCATGATTTTGGGCTAAATCAAACGCACTTGCTGCGCAACTAAAACTATGGTTAGCCAGGCGGGCAAATGGGGGCACACATGCGCGCGGTAAAACATTGGCTATCTCTAGGCGTGATTGCGCTAGCAGTTGCAGGATTCTTCTCCATCGTGCTGGTGATTGGCCGCACACCGGCGCTACAGGAAATGCGCTGGGCGAAGGATCTGTTTTCTGTGGCACTGGTGGTTCATGTCGATCTGTCGGTGTGGGTTTGGTTTTGTTCCATGATCGCAGCGATGCTCAGCCTAAACATGCACACCCGCGCACAGCGCATACCGGCGCTTGAGCGCGCCGCAGTAATTACCGCTGCCATTGGCACCGCCTGCCTGGCACTTTCCCCGCTGGAAGGCGAGTGGCAGGTTATTAAAAGTAACTACATCCCGGTGCTAAATAATGCCTTATTCTTTTTGGGTCTTAGCCTGATTGCAAGCGGTGTCGCGCTGATGGCGTTCGAGACGCTGTGGCAGCGTTCAAGCTGGAAAAGGCCTGAAGGTGCGCTGGCGGTGATTTTACTGCTATCCTTAAGCCTGTTCATTCATAGCGGCATGGCCTTAAGCGCTGGCTACGCCCCGGAGGAGCGGTTCGAATACCTCTTCTGGGCGGGTGGGCACACCATGCAGCACGCGTTCAGTCTAGCGATGATTATCGCGTGGGCGGCGCTATTTCAGCGAACCTATCAGCAAGACATTTTCAGCACCCGGCTGGTAGCAGCCTTCATGGCGCTTTCTATCTATGCTGCGATTCAGCCTTTGCCAGAAGCGCTGAGTTACCGGGTGGATGACGGCGCATTTCAGCTATCCTTCACCACGGCGATGATTCGCTTAGGCGGCATTGCCCCAGCCATCGCGCTGGCGGTGGTGATGTGGCGCATGTGGCGCATACCAAAGCCCGCCAGATTGCGTGACGCGTATTTCACATCGCTGGTGATGTCGATGCTGTTATTCGTCGCAGGCGGTGTTTTGGGGTTAATGATCACGGGTCAGAACGTCACTATTCCTGCGCATTATCACGGCTCTATCGTCGCAGTTACCATTGCGCTGATGGGCTATGGGTATAGTTTGCTGCCGCAGCTTGGCCTCACCTCCGTGCAGTACCGAAAAGCAGCGGTGCTGCAGCCTGTTTTCTATGCACTCGGCCAGCTGATGCATATTGGCGGGTTGGCCTATAGCGGTGGCTACGGGGTACTTCGTAAAAGCGCAGAATCTACGGCAAGTTTGGCGCCGGAGGTGAAAATCGCGTTAGCAGTTATGGGCACTGGCGGGCTACTTGCGATTATTGGCGGCCTTATGTTCGTATGGGTGATGGCGACGGCGTTTTACAAAGCGCGCCGATAAGCCGATATAATCCGTTAGAAAACGTGATGAAACTGTCGTCGGATTTACTTGCGAGCCGCGCGCATTTGTCGTATTGCGTAGGATGAAGTTAACCCATAGGAGAGTCCCATGACTTCAACAAAAACACGTGCGATTGCCGCGCTGGTTGTCACCTCGATGCTGGTCAGCGCATGCGGCGCTTCCAATGCCGAAAACGCTCGTCAGGGCGGAATTTTGAATGGCGGCGGCATCACCAAAGGTGATGTTGGAACCGTGCTGGGTGCCGCAGGTGGTGCAGCGCTTGGCTCGCGTATTGGCTCAGGGTCAGGCCGCGTGGCAGGCATTGCCGTGGGCACGTTACTTGGCGCAGGGTTGGGCCGTGAAATCGGCGCATCGCTTGATAGGGCGGACATGAATTTTTACAATACCACACAACAACAAGCGTTAGAAACCGCGCAACCGGGGCAAACCTTGCCTTGGCAAAATCCGCAAAGCGGCAATAACGGCAGCTTTACCCCTTCAGGTTATTACACCAACAATGAGGGGCAATATTGCCGCGAATTTTCGCAAACCATTCAGGTGGGCGGAAAGTCTGAACGTGCATTCGGCACCGCCTGCCGCCAGCAAGATGGCACCTGGCGTGTGGTAAATGCGAACTAATTCGTAATTAAGAAGAGCCTAGCGCCGTGGTGATGGCTATGCTATGACCACGGCGTTTTAGTTTCCGTAAGATGTAAGTAGAGTGCTTTATGACCGAAGAGACACGTATCCCAGCCGGCAATCTCATGAACGGCAAACGTGGCCTGATTATGGGTGTCGCCAACGATAAATCCATCGCATGGGGCATCACGCAATATCTGGCCGCACAAGGTGCCGAGCTGGCGTTCACCTATCAGGGGGAAGCGCTGGAAAAGCGCGTACGCCCGTTGGCGGAGTCCGTGAATGGCAAACATATTTTGCCGTGCGATGTCACCAATATGCATAGCATCGACAGCGTGTTTGATACGCTGGAAAAAGACTGGGGCAGCCTTGACTTTGTTGTGCATGCGATTGCCTTTTCCGACAAAGACGAGCTGAAAGGTAAATACGTAGATACGTCGCTGGAAAATTTTCAGATGACGATGAATATCAGCGTCTATTCCTTCACTGCAGTGGCAAAGCGCGCTGCGAAACTGATGAAACATGGCGGCTCGCTGCTCACGCTTTCCTATCTCGGTGCCGAGCGTGTGACCCCGCATTACAACGTGATGGGCGTGGCCAAAGCGGCGCTGGAAACATCGGTGAAGTATCTGGCCGTGGATTTGGGCAGCGAAAACATCCGCGTCAACGCGATTTCTGCGGGGCCCATCAAAACCCTCGCCGCGATGGGCATTGGCGACTTCAGATACATCCTCAAATGGAACGAGCTGAACTCACCCCTCAAGCGCAACACCACGATTGAAGATGTCGGCGGCGCCGGACTGTACCTACTCTCTGATCTGGGGGGTGGCACCACCGGTGAGGTGCTGCACGTGGATAGCGGCTATCATGTCGTGGGTATGAAAGCGATCGACGCGCCGGATATTGCGCTGGTGTAAAACCAGTAAAACACTGGTGCTGCTGAGAAGAATCGAACTTCCGACCCCGTCATTACCAATGACGTGCTCTACCACTGAGCTACAGCAGCACTAAAGGCCTGCGCTGTTTGCCACAAGCCCTGCTTGCCTGCAAGCGCGAATTTTGATAGGCTAGCGCATTATGGATAAGCCAGATCAGCGCCCGAAGGCTTTGCCGCAGGTGCCTGCCACCAGCCCCCGCACCGAGCCGGTGCGCAAGGCATTGCGGGCCAAAAAACTGCGCGCCAATCTGGCGCGGCGCAAGCTGGCGGCGCAAAAACAGATCGGCCAGACATCGTGAATAGCGCCGAAAAAAAGCTCAAAAGAAAGCTTCAGCGCATTAAAAATGCTAAGCAGGCGATGATTTTTCAGCATGCCGAGCTTCACGAAGAAAACCGTGAAAAAGAGCGTGAGCGCGAGGAATCCCTACGCGAAGCCGCAAAAAAATCAGGCCGCGCGGCGGCTGGTAAAATTGAAGCACCGGCGGTGTGGAGCGCGAAAATGCAGGAAATCCGCAATAAAATTGATGGCAAAAAACGCATGGCCGAAGAACGCTGGAACCGCTTTGCCGGCACCGACGATGCGGGTGCGATGGGGCGTTAAACGTAGCGGCGCGTCACGCGAGGGCCAATGCGGGTGAGTATTTCGTAGCCAATCGTGCCTGCGCTGTCGGCCAAATCATCGACACGAATAGAGTCGCGGTCGCCTAAAATTTCTATGGTTCTTGCCTGATTTAGAAGTGCGTCAGGAACATGGCTGACATCAAAACACAGCATATCCATGGTTACACGTCCAACCAGTGGTGCGCGGTGCTCGCCTATATAACCGTAGGCTTTTCCCGAAAGGCTGCGCAGATAGCCATCGGCATACCCACTGGCGACGGTGGCAATTTTTGCGCCGGCGGGCAGAGTTTGGGTCGCGCCGTAGCCTACGCTTTGCGCCGCCTCCAGTGTGCGGATTTGTATGATCGGTGCGTGCCAGCTGGCGACATGCTGCATCGGGTTTTTAGCGCTGTCTTGCGGGCGGATGCCGTAAAGCGAGCAGCCCGGGCGGGCAAGATCGAAATGATAATCAGCCGGTAAAAAAACGCCGCCCGAATTACACAGACTGATTGGCATCTCAGGAAACTTTTCGCGCACACGCTGCATCAAGCCAAGCTGCGTGTTATTGAGCGCGTGGGATACTTCCGGTGCGCAGGCCAGATGCGACATGATCGCCGCACAGCGCAAATCGCGCAGGGTATCTGGTGTGATGGTCGCAAAAAAATCATCCGGTTGCAGGCCAAGGCGCGCCATACCGGTATCCATATGCAGCATACTTGCCGCATGGGGATGATCCTTCGCCCCGGGCAGCCACCGGCTGATCTGCCCAGCGCTAGCAAGGGCAGGGATGAGTCGATGATTAATGAAGGCAAATTCCTCACCTTCCTGCACCCCGTGAAACACCACAATGCGCACATCGGGCAGGCTGTGACGCAGGCTGATTGCCTCTGCCAGCGTGGCGACAAAAAACGTATGGCAGCCAGCTTTTTCCAGTGCGCCGGAAACTTCGGTCGCCCCCAGGCCGTAGGCATCCGCCTTGACTACGGCGCCGGTTTCTTTGCCGTAGAAGCGCTCAGCCAGCAAGCGCCAGTTGGCGGTGATGGCTGCAAGATCAACATTGAGTATGGGTTCAAACATGGATTTTCTCTAGCGGCGGAACGCTGCAATGGCAACGTAAGACCGTGATATTATGCCTAAAAATCTTTTATTTTGTCATTCCTGCGCAAGCAGGAATCTTAGCATAAGATCCCTGCGTATCCAGGGATGACAAGTAATAATGCAGTAAAGCAGCCCCATCAACGCATCAGTAGCTGGTTTCGGGTAAAAATTCCGGCTTGGCGTAATTTTCAAAGCGGGTAAATTCGCCTTGGAACTGCAGGGTTACCGTATCAATCGGGCCGTTACGGTGTTTGGAGACAATCACATCCGCCAGACCGTGGACTTTGGCCATTTCGTTCTGCCAGCCAATATGGTCTTCGGTGCCTTCTTTGGGCTGTTTACGCATGAGGTAGTATTCCTCGCGGTAGACGAACATGACGATATCGGCATCTTGCTCGATACTTCCGGACTCGCGCAAATCCGCCAGTTGTGGGCGTTTGTCATCGCGGCTTTCCACCGCACGTGAAAGCTGCGACAGCGCAATGACGGGAATGTTAAGCTCCTTGGCAATCGCTTTGAGGCCCTGGGTGATTTCCGAAATTTCCTGTACGCGGTTGGTGTTGTTATTGGTGGTGGTTGCCCGCACCAGCTGCAAATAATCGACCACGAGTAAGGAAAGATTATGTACCCGCTTCATACGTCTGGCGCGGCTGCGCAGCGCGGCGATGGAAAGGGCGGGCGTATCATCGATATGAAAGGGCAGGGAGGAAAGGCGCTGCGATTCTTGCACCAGGCGGCTCATTTCGTCTTTTTGCAAATCCCCGCGCTGCAGCTTGTGCGATGAAATGCTGCACTCGGTCGCGAGCATACGCATCGCGAGTTGTTCCGCCGACATTTCGAGCGAGAAGAACCCCACCGAACGTCCTTTTTCGCCGCGCAATACCTTCTCTTCATCTTCCTGCGCAATGGCTTTGGCTGCGCGGTAGGCGATGTTGGTAGCAAGCGCAGTTTTGCCCATGGATGGACGTCCAGCAAGAATCAAAAGGTCAGAGTTGTGAAGCCCGCCAAGTAGTTTGTTCAAGCCTTCAAATCCGGTCGAAATTCCTACTACCGTTCCGGCGCGCTGATAGGCACGCTCGGTATGCTCCACGGCTTGCTGCAGCGAAATGCGAAGCGGGGTGAAGCCACCTTCTGCATCGCCCGCAGAGGCGAGGTTGAACAAGGTTTGTTCGGCAAGCTCCAGTTGCTGATTGCCTGAAAATTCCGAGGGCACTTCGTAGCCACGGTTGACGACTTCCTCGCCCACACCAATCAAGCGACGCTTGAGGGCTAAATCGACGATAAGTTGCGCGTAATCATGCACGTTGATGATGGTCGTAGCCGCAGCAACCAACCGCGCGAGATATTGATCTTCCATTGCCTCGCCGCTGGCGAAATGATGTTTCAGTGTGACAGGATTGGCAATGTGACCTTTATCGTGAAACAGCAAGATCGCGCGGTAGATACGACCGTGAATCTCGGCGTAAAAATCTTCCGCCTTTAGCGCGCTGCCAACATGATTGAGCGCATCGTTATTCAGCAAAATCGCGCCTAGTAGGGCTTGCTCTGCCTCCAGGTTGTGTGGTGCCTCACGGGCGATGGTGCTGGCATTTGCAGCAGAAGGATGGGGTAAAACATTCGTCATGATTTCAAACTAACTAAAAGCGTGGCCACCACCCATGGGCGTAGCGCATTTACTCACAGGCTGTGGGTAATTATTCCCTGCCGCGCCCTTGGGAGGGATTTGCAAGCAGTTCACGCTCTTTGTCTTTGGGCAGGTGACCAAACAGCTTCATCAGCGCGCCGCCTGCGATAGAGGCGCCTGAGGCCAAAACAGTTTCAAACGCACTGACGGCCAGAAACCTGGAAACTCCCTGATGTTCAATCAGTGGGTTATCCTTAAAAACCACGCCGACGACCGGAACACTACTGAGCGCTTTACACCCTTTCAGGTAGTTCTGTTCAATCAGGTCAACGGGCTTTTTACAGGCAGGGACATACACAGAAAGCACTGCGCCCAGCCCAATAAAGGCCGTGCCTAGCAAGGTGATTTTCGCCACCTGCATGGGTTTTGATTGCTGCTGTAGAGGGGTGTTCATATCAATATCTGGGCTTATCATAGCCTCTAAATGTGACATTTTGATGAAGCTATATAAAAAAACCCTCCGCCAGTTGCCGGGCGGAGGGTTTGGTGTTGTTGCCTTTTGAGGGAGTGTCGGCTTAAGCCGCTTCTTCTTCGCTGGTCGCAGCTGGTGCTGCGCCCGTTAATTCTTCCGGCAGCGGGCTGTCGGCGTTGCGTGCCACGTGTACCTTCACGTTCACCGCCACTTCCGGATGCAGGTTGATTTTAGCGCTGTAGACGCCGAGATTCTTGATCGACGTTTGCAAATCGATCAGGCGGCGCTCAACGTTTACTTTTTGCTCAGCCAGTGCTTCTGCGATATCGCGTACCGCAACGGAGCCGAACAACTTACCATCATCAGATGCCTGACGCACGATGGTTACCGTCAAGTTGCCCATGCTGGCTGCGCGTTTTTCAGCTTCCACGCGTGCTGCAGCGTTCTGCTCTTCGAGTAGGGCGCGCTTGCTTTCAAACACAGCTTTGTTTGCTTCGTTCGCACGCAGCGCTTTTTTCATTGGCAGCAGAAAATTACGGGCAAAACCCGGCTTTACTTTGACCATGTCGCCAACGTTACCCAGTCTGCCGATACGTTCTAATAAAATCACTTCCATGATAGTCTCCTAATGATCCGCAGCGATTACGATTGCACAACGTATGGCATCAGCGCCAGATTGCGTGCACGCTTGATAGCACGGCTAAGCGCGCGCTGTTTTTTCGCCGAAACGGCGGTGATGCGGCTTGGCATGATTTTGCCACGCTCAGACACGTAACGTTGCAGAAGCTTCACGTCTTTATAGTCAACTTTCGGCGCATTCTTACCCGAAAGCGGGCAGGATTTACGACGACGGAAAAAGACTTTTTTACCGCCAGCAGCATTGCCAGCAGCAGAGGAATTGGGGGTGGAAGATACGCTCATGAATCACTCCTACGCAGCATCTTGGGTTTCGCCGTCGCGCGCACGAAGTATCGCGCTGGGGCCAGTTTCAATTTCATCGACACGCACCGTCAAGCTGCGCAGCACTTCTTCAGAAATGCGGATATTGCGCTCAAGCTCATTCAGTGCCTCGGTGCTGCAATCAAGTGCGAGCAGGGTGTAATGACCTTTGTTGCTTTTCTGAATTGGGTAAGCCAACGGGCGCACACCCCAATATTCATTCTTCACCACTTTGCCCTTACGGCTGGTGATGATTTCAACCATACGATCAGTGAGTTTCTGCAGCTCAGATTTGGGCTGATCGCCACGCGTAATAAACGTGACTTCGTAAAACGACATAACGCCTCCTTAGACGGTGCGCATCCGCGCTAACACCCCGTGTGTTAGCTTACTGCACGCACCTGTGAATCCAGGTCTGCTTACTTTAGCAGGTGGCGGTTGATAGGAGATAGACCATACAAATGCAAGGAAAAAGATTGCGCACCTGCTGCACATGCATGGCCGTTATGTTGCAATGCGCCTTGCCTTTTACGCCCAGCGCCAGTACAAGGCCGCCAATCGTTGCGCGCTGATACTTAAAATAATTACAGAACAAGGGGTTGATATGCAAGTGGCACTCGTTTTTCCAGGTCAGGGTTCACAAGCCATCGGAATGGGGCAGGCGCTGGCCAAGGCATTTCCCGCCGCGCGCGAAGTGTTTGAGCAGGTCGATGAGGCGCTAAAACAGCCGCTTTCCAAGATTATGGCCGAAGGGCCAGAGGCCGATTTAACCTTAACAGAAAATGCGCAGCCGGCGATTATGGCCGCCTCGATGGCAGCGTTCGCCGTGATGCAAAAAGAAATGGGCATCAGCCTCCCCCGCGATGCAAGTTTTGTCGCGGGTCACAGTCTGGGCGAGTACAGCGCGCTAGCCGCTGCCGGCGTGTGGGATGTGGGCACCTGCGCGAAGCTGCTCAAAATCCGCGGGCGGGCGATGCAAGCGGCAGCCCCCGCAGGTACAGGGGCCATGGCTGCGATTATTGGGCCGGAAATTTCCGCCGTGCGCGACATACTTGAAGAAACCGGCAACCAGCTTCCCTCAGAAATCGTGGAAATTGCCAATCATAATGCACAAAACCAAATCGTGATTTCCGGCACCAAAGCAGGTGTGGAACTGGCAATGCAAATCGCCAAAGAAAAAGGCGCCAAACGCGCGGTGGCGCTTTCGGTGTCGGCGCCGTTTCACTGCTCGCTGATGAAGTCTGCTGCCAAAACCATGGAAGAGGCGCTGGCCGCCACCACCATGCAGCCACTGATCGTGCCGATCGTCGCCAACGTTACCGCGCAGCCCGTATCGGATGTGAACCAGATGCGCGCGCTACTCGTCCAGCAAGTCACCGGCATGGTGCGCTGGGTAGACTGCGTGGAAACACTGCACGCGCGCGGCGTGCGTAAAGTGATTGAGATCGGCAGTGGTAATGTGCTTGCTGGCCTCATCAAACGCATCGCGCCGGATATCACGGTGCAAAACGTTGGCCTGCCTGAGGATCTCGACGCGCTCGCCAAAGCGGCGTAGATTTGCTGCTGGCGACTGCGGCTTACTGGCTATGGTTTCGCATAAACTACTGCGCCGCGACATTCAGGGACTGCGTGCAATCGCGGTCATGGCTGTTTTGCTCTGCCATTTTCAGCCCACATGGCTTCCAGGCGGCTTTGTAGGCGTTGATATTTTCTTTGTCATCTCCGGATTCTTAATGAGCGCCATCATTCTATCCGGGATGGGGAAGGGGAGCTTCTCGCTGCGTCATTTTTATCTCGCCCGTATCCGCCGAATTGTGCCGGCATTGATGGGGGTGTGCGTGGTGCTGCTGGCGCTGGGCTGGTGGTGGCTGCCACCTACTGATTACGCTGAACTTGGTAGGCAGGTAGCAGCAGCGCTGGGGTTTGTTTCCAATATTCACCTTAAAACCTCGGATGGATATTTCGCTGCCTTAGCCCAAGAGCAGTGGTTGCTACATACATGGTCGTTAGCGGTAGAATGGCAGTTTTACTTGATTTTCCCGTTACTGCTTTTGCCGCTTCAACGATTTTCTGGCGCGCAGCAGCAAGGCATCGCACTGATGGGACTGAGTATCTGCACGGTAATTTCGCTTGGCCTGTGCATTGCCCTTACGCCCGTTAAAAGTGCCACTGCGTTTTACATGCTGCATACTCGTTTCTGGGAGTTATGTGCAGGTGGTATCGTCTACCTGCTGAGTTTAAAATATTCTCTAAAACCGGCCGTCGCGCGTGTGGTGCTGATGGTCGGTACGGTGTGCCTGCTCATCAGTTTTTTTATGTTTAGCCCGCATACACTATGGCCGGGATACGCAGCACTTCTGCCCGTTATTGGCACATGCCTATTGCTCAGTGCGCCGCCCAACGCGTACGCATTTCTAAGCCATCCTTTACTGCAATGGCTGGGAAATCGCTCATACTCGCTTTATCTATGGCACTGGCCTTGTGCCGTAGCACTTGGCTTTCTCGAGCTACGAGGGGATCTTTCAGCAAGCATGCTGGCCGTGTCTCTCAGTGTTGCATTGGCCGTGCTTTCTTACCGCTATATTGAAACACCCATGCGGCGCAACGCCTATAATACGCCATCTGCCATGCGATATTGGAGAGCAGGTTTTCTGTATCTAAGCATCCTCACCGCGGGGTTAGGAATTGCCATAGCCGATGGTTTTCCAAAGCGTACCACCCTTGAAGTACAGCGTGCCGAGGCCGGTATGCACGAGCTTTCTTCACTGCCAAGGAATTGCGAAGTACTTCCACTCAAACACGCAGCAGATATTGCGTGCGCCGAGCATTCGCCAAATCTCGTGCTGTGGGGCGATAGCCACGCCCCGCTGCTGATTCCAGCGATTCAGGCTGCTACACCAGATGCGCGCCTGATGCTGCTATCAGCATCGTGTCCTCCGATTCGTGATGCTTACGTTAATTTCAAAAACAAAGGCGATCATTGCTCTGCCTATCATGAAGAAATTATGGCGCTTATCCATAAACTGCCGACGCATATCCCTGTTATTTTGGCGTTTCGCTTGTCCGCCTATACCGAGGGGTACAGCGAAAATTTTCTCCGCCCGATGGATGTGCGGTATCTGCGGTTACGCGCGGATGAGCACGCGATGGATGGTCGCACGCTTTTTACCTCGCGTCTGACCTCGATGCTGTGCCAACTTCGCGCAAAAGGGCGCCGAGTATATGTGATGGAGCCTATTCCCGAAATGGGCGTACATGTGCCACGCACTCTCGCCAGACGTATGATGCGGGGTGATGCTTCCTCTGATGTTCAGTTAGCGCGTGCTGACTACCAAACGCGTCACCGAATGATTATCGCGGCACTTGAAAATGCTAAGATAAGCTGCGGCATTCAGCGTATGTCGCCGGTGCCTTATTTGTGCGATCACGACCATTGCAGCGGCTCGCAAAATGGCCTTTCATGGTATAGCGACGACGATCATTTGAACATCAACGGTGCCCGCAAACTGATTCCCATGTTTGCTTCTATTTTAAGTAAATAATGGTGGTCCCGAGATGATTCGAACATCCGACCTAGCGTTTAGGAAACGCTTGCTCTATCCGGCTGAGCTACGGGACCATGCCATGACGCATCGAAGATGGCGTGCCCGGCAGGAGTCGAACCTGCGACCCTCTGCTTAGAAGGCAGATGCTCTATCCAGCTGAGCTACGGGCACATGCAGCCATACTACGCATGGCATATCGAAATGCAATCTGCATCCCGCATCCGCAAACGGTTGTGCGAATTATTCGATGAACTCTTGCCGATCAGGTACGCGCGAAAAGGCGATTTTGGTGCCGGTAAATCCGGTTTTATGTGGCAACATGCCCAGCAGCACCGTGTCGCGGCCATAGCGATGATTGAGTGTATCCATCGCACTGCTTAAGGCTTCCATCCGCGCGCGACGTGCGTTGTCTGCACTGGTTTCAAACAGGCTGGCTTGCTGTATATCTGCGGCTTCCAGCCCGTGCAGCGTCACGCTTAGTTTTTTGATGCGAACGTGCGGGCGCGTTTCGCCGCGCTGCCACTCATGCCAGCAACCGCTTAAGCCGTGGATGATCTGATGATTGTCGCACGCGCCTTCAAACTGTGCACGGAAATAGATGCTGCGCTCGGTCTCGGTGCGAATACCAACATCAAGAAAACGCGCGCGCATGCCGTAGCGGCGCAGCCGCATTGCGGCTTTGAGGCATAGTCGCTGGGCGATAATGTAAGCGGCCTCAGGCACGCGCCACTCAGGCGCCAGCACGTGGCTGTGGCCTACGGTGCGCTTGTTCGTAGGCGCATCAGGAATCTCAAGTCCGCGCAGCTGATAATAGAGCTGCTCGCCGGCGAGGGAATGCCAGATCGCGCGCATATGTTTGGGTGCGAGCTTCCATAGATCTGCGATGGTGAAGACCAGATGTTTTTCAAGCCGCCGCGTCATGTTAAAACCAATGCCCGGAATTTCCTGCACGCTTAAATGTTTCAGCCGGTCATACACCTGATCGGTGGGCAGAAAGGTCAGGCCATCGGGCTTTTTCAGATCGCTGGCGATTTTGGCAAGCAGCCGGTTTTCAGCGATACCAATCGAGCAGGTGACGCACGCCCCAAGCTCGCGCGCGAGGGATGATTTAATCGCCAGCGCCAGCGCGCGTGCGCGAGATTCTTCGCGCTCCTTACCCATCAACTCGCAGGCCACTTCATCAATCGAGGCGACTTGATGCACGGGAATATGGCGCTCAATCACGGCAAGCGCGCGTTCATGATAGGCCACGTAACGCTCATGATCGGCCTGCACTATGGCAAGATTGGGGCATAACCGCTTTGCTTCTTTGACCATGGTGCCGGTTTTAATGCCGAAGGCTTTGGCTTCGTAACTGGCCGCAATCGCGCAGGTATAGTCGCTTTCCAGCGGCACGACGATGAGCGGCCTGCCGCGAAGCTCTGGCCGCTCCTGCTGCTCTACTGAGGCAAAATAGCTGTTAAAATCGAGGTATAAAAAGCGAAACATCTCCATGCTAGCGGGCATATCACAAAGGGGAGGGAGGGGAAAGATAGATGGTCGGGGCGAGAGGATTCGAACCTCCGGCCTCCTGCTCCCGAAGCAGGCGCGCTACCGGGCTGCGCTACGCCCCGACATATTGTCATGCCAGCCCCGTCCTTGGACGGAGTAAACTCCAGCTGGCATCCAGCAAAATAAGGGTTTGTTTAACCAGACAAACGCAAGATTGCAAGTGAAAGGGTGGAAGAACTGATTTAATAGGAAAGTTTTTTAATCCAATAATTTAATGAATTTTCCGGATTATTTATCATTGCTACACACTTTTCAAAATATTCTTTTCTCAAAATACTAATATTTGAACAGTTATGGTTCATTTTATCCCCAAACTCTTCCGCTGTTTCGGATATTCTGAGATTAACAGCATCATGATTCATGCCAGCAATTGTTGAAAATAAAAGCATTGTCTCTTGGCTATTTTGTTTTGCTGACTTTGCTTTATCTAATAATTCTTTAGTAGTATTAGGTGTGTTAAGAAGACATTTTTCAAAAACACTAAAGTAGACAGTACAATTAATTGCATCTTCACTAGCATTTATAGCAACATGCTGCTGCTGTTTTACAGAAAGCTGTTCGAAAGTTGACGCATATGTAGCATCGTTTGAAAATATTAACAAACCGATTAAAATAAAACATTTAAACTTCTTCATGGAAAACTCCCTTCCTAAAACAATATATTAATAGCAAGGTGAGAAGATTGATTTGCAGCCTTTTAACGCTGCTCACCCTACGGGTAGCTTTACTGTCCAACGACGTTCGGCCCGTTGTCGAACCTCCGGCCTCCTGCTCCCGAAGCAGGCGCGCTACCGGGCTGCGCTACGCCCCGACACTCAATTTTAAGCCAGGCCACGCCCGGCAGCGCGATGTTTCAGTCCGCCTTCACTTCGTTACGGCGTGACATCCACTTCGCACGCTTCGGCGTTGATTAGCTTGCACCCAATCACGCCGTAGCTAGATTTTGGCTTCGCCAAAAATCAGCGAAGGCGGATGGTCGGGGAGATAGGATTCGAACCTACGACCCTCTGGTCCCAAACCAGATGCGCTACCGGACTGCGCTACTCCCCGAACTGCACGGCTTATAACTGCCCGCATCGAAAAGGCAAGCTAAACGCACATCAATGCTTGAATCATGCGCATATCACGCTACAACGCGCATGAGAGCGAGGATGTATGACATTATCTGCGAATTTTTCTGGCGCCTACACGGCGCTTGCCACCCCTTTTACGGAGCAGGGCGCGCTCGATGAAGCTGCCTTTGCCCATTTCATTGACTGGCAAATTGCAGGGGGCATTCACGGCATCGTGCCTGCGGGAACGACTGGTGAATCCGCCACGCTAAGCCCTGAGGAACATCACCGCGTGGTCAGTATTGCGGTGAGGCAAGCCGCTGGCCGCGTGAAGGTGATGGCCGGTGCCGGATCCAACGCCACGGCTGAAGCGATCGATTACAGCAAGCACGCCGAGAAAGTCGGCGCGGATGCGCTGCTGGTGGTGGCGCCGTATTACAACAAACCCACGCAGGAAGGTATTTTCCAGCATTACCGCGCGATTGCAAGTGCCACCGGTCTGCCGATTTTTGTGTATAACATCCCCGGACGCAGCGTGGTGAACATTGCCGATGAAACGCTGGCACGGCTTGCAGAAGCCTGCCCGAACATTGTGGGGGTGAAAGATGCCACCGGCGATCTCGCCCGCGTCAGCACCTTGCGCAAACTGGTGGGTGACCGGCTGATTCAGTTTTCCGGCGAAGATATGACGGCGATTGGCTTTAATGCGATGGGGGGGCGCGGGGTGATTTCAGTCACATCCAATATCGCTCCTCATCATGTAGCGACGATTCAGAACCTCACGCTTGCCGGAAAATACGAGGAAGCCCGCACGCTGCACGATGGGTTTATTGCCCTGCATCAGGCGATGTTTGTGGAAACCAGCCCGGCACCGGTGAAATATGCACTGAGCAAATTAGGGCTGTGCAAAAATCATCTGCGCTTGCCGATGGTACCCGCAACCAAGGGCGCATGCGAAAAAATCGACGCGCTGATGAGTGCACTCAATCTGAAGGCTGATCATGGCGCCACCTCGCGTCATTGCGCTTAATCGCCGCGCGCATTTTGAATACAGCCTCGATGAACATATGGAGGCCGGCCTGGTGCTAAGCGGCACCGAGGTAAAATCGCTGCGCGCGGGACGTGCCAATATTGAGGATGCCTACGGCACGCACATGAACGGCGAAATATGGCTGATCAACTGTTTTATTGCCGAATATGCGCAAGGAAATCGTCAGAATCACGAGCCTAAGCGCCCACGCAAATTATTGCTGAACGCCAAGCAAGTAAAAAAACTCATCGGTCTACTGAAGGTACGGGGCACAACGCTGATTCCACTGAAGCTGTATTTTAGTGGCTCTGGCTACGCCAAAATCGAGATTGCGGTGGCACGCGGTAAGAAGCAGTACGAAAAACGAGAAACCATCAAAGCCCGCGAATGGAAGCGCGATCAGGCACGGCTTCTCAAAAAATAACCTCGACAGCACATGCGTGCTTTGTTATAAGACTTCTTAACTTTTATTAAGAAAAATAAACCAAGCAAGCAGGGTGAAGCGACATGTGGTATCGTGTCTCGAAATGGCTGGCGGCCAAGGCTGCAGCGCCATCTGAGGGTGAGGCGGATGATGCGCAGCTCAGTGTTGGCCAGCGGATTTCACTGAATGCCCATATACCCGTCACTGCGCTGCAAAATCAAGGCGGAGAGCTGATTCGCGAACGCATTTACCGTTTCGGTGAAGATGAAATTCGCAGCTTTATTCTTAAGCTGGATTCCGGTGAAGAATATAGTCTCAGCCTGCTGCACGATAGCGATATTCGCTACGCCAGCATCAGCCGCGAGCTTTCCACTGCCGAGCGTAGGCAATGGTTTGATCCCGATGCTTTAAGCTTTTTTCTGGAAAAAACCTCAGCGCAAACACTTCGCTGCCGCGCGCCGATGCCTGCGGAAAGCGCCTGGGCAGCTGAGCGCTACGTGAAAACGGTGGATCTGGTCGAGGCGAGTATGCAGGAAATCGGCAAGCGTGGTCAGCCTACTGCGCTTACCTACAGTATGCTGCTTGATACAAGCGGCGAAAAAGCCATCGAGATTGAGCAATATGGCGATCACGGCTTGCTGCGCATGTATACTACGATTTTCATTCCGCTGTATGCGCTGGAAATCAGCGCGCTAGCAGCGAATGAACCCGCTATATCACCACGTGAGACGAGGGGAGAACCCCCGTTATTTCTCGATGTGCCGCTTGCTAAAAACGATAATCAGCGGCCATCTGCGGCCAAGAGCAGTGAGCAAAAGGAAGAAGACGAAGGGGAAGATTTCGCGCTGAATGCATCTGCCCAAATTTTGCCGCTGCGCGAGGCATTTGAAGCCCTCACGCGTGAGCTTGAAACCATGGCCGAGGAAGAAATTTCGGCCGCGTTCAGCGATGCGCGCGGCACGTTCGAAGCCTCGCTGCAGGAGAAACCGGAATTCAAAAACGACTTTCGTCGTAAAGCCAATGAAGTCCCCGCGCGGGCTTTAGAGTCTGAAAAAACCCAAACCGCAAACGTGCCGGAATTTCTGCTAAAGCCGCGCGAAGAGGCGAAAGTTTCCGCCAGTAGCAAAACCGCAGAATCACCGGCCGATCATTTGTTCAAAAAAATCTTCGAGCCTAAAGCCAGTCAGATTTTATGCGACGTACAATCCGCCTCCGTCATTGAACGCGAGGCAGCCGAACGTGGCGTTAGCACACAGGATTTACTGCGCACCATGATTGGCCTGCGCGATGAAAAACCCGCCATGCATGCGTTTGAACTTTCGCTCAGCGAGGAAGATTACCGCAAGCTTGCCATGCGCTATCAGCTGCGGCCAGATCGCCGCGAAGAAATCAGAAAACGGATGAGCGAAGAACTCGCCAGCGCCATCCGCAGCATGAAATCTTGAGCTAGCGCCCTCAAATTTCTCGCTATGGATTTTAAGCGTGCTAGCATGCGCGCATGAGCCTTTGCCATCACCTCATCATTCCGCCGTCACAGCCATTCTGGCCATCCTGCGCTGAGGCGCTGAGTGAGCACTTTACTGCAGATGAGATGCAGCGCTGCATCCTTATTTTACCCAATAAACGCTCCGCCACTGCGCTACGCGAGGCGCTTGCCACACGTGCGCCGCATCAGGCCTGCATGCTGCCTGAGATGCTGATTCTAGGCCAGCTTGACAGGCTGCAACTCATGAAAATTGGCGCCGCGCATGCGGATTTTTTTTCGGCACTACTTGCTACTGCCCCTGCGATGACGACGGATGATTATCACTGCCTACTTGCGCAGCACGTGCAAGCCGCGGGGGAGCATTTTCCAGCGCTCAGCAGTATGGTGCGCGCCCGCGCCGTCGCGGCAGATCTTGCGGCACTTCATCACATGTTGGTCAGTCATGATGTCAGTGTTTCTGATTATGTCCGCGAGTCGCTCGCAACACAGCGTAGCGATCAAGGGCAAATTCTGCGTAAATTGCTGGCGATTTTGCAGTATCACTGGCCAGAAATCTGCGTGCAGATGGCGAAAATAAGCCCCGCCGAACATCAGCACGCATTGATGAAGGCACTGAACAATCATCTGCCCACACTCGCAGCGCATTATCATTTCTGCGTGCTTGGTTCTACGGGCAGTATTCCTTCCACTCGCGCGCTGATAGCGCGTGTGGCGGGGCTTGACTCCGGACTCATTTGCCTGCCCGGTGCGGGTTTTTCACCACCACTTCCTGAAGCCGTATGGCATGTGCACGCCACGCTTACAGCATGTGATATGGCAAGCACGCAGATGCAGGTTTCAGCGCCTGTTCAGGCAGATCAGTACACGCTTGCCACCAGCGAAGAGGAAGCGCGCGCCACTGTGCTGCTAATCAAAGAAACGCTGAGGCAGCCAGATCAGACCTGCATGCTGGTCACGCCAGATGTTACCCTGATACGCCATGTGGACGCTGCCCTGCGTGCGCAGGGCGTCATTGCCAGCACCATTGCGCTAAATCATTTGGCCAATCTTCCCGCCATGCGCGGCCTGCTTGCCGTATTTCGGCTAATCATTGACGGTGATGATTCCTTGGCCGCCAGAATACTAATGGATGCATTGACTGTGGCGGATGCACGCCATGTTCACGCATGGGAAAATCTGGTGCTCTGGCTGGATAAAACCACCCTGCGCAGACCCTATCTGCGCGCTATTCAGCCGCCACCTGAGGCGGATGACGGCACGCGGCTTTTGTTAGAAAAATATAAAGCCTTAGGTGCGGCATTCTCAGCGCTTGATCTTACGCCTCGCAGCGTAGAGCAGTGGGCGCATGTGGTACAAAATCTCATTGCTGCGTCTGATGTTTTTGCACTCAGCGCGCTACCCGAACAGGTGCAAAATACGTTTCAGGCCTACCAGCATTTAGGACAAATCAGTGCACGCCAGATGCTGGAATGCCTTGAATCCATCGCACTGGAAACGCTGAGTGAGGGCGGATCATCCACCCATCCGCGCGTAAAGCTTTTAACACCGGTTGAGGCGCGTTTACAGCATACAGATCACCTGATTCTCGGCAGTTTTCATGATGGGTTCTGGCCGATTCTGCTCGAGCAAACGCTGTGGCTGGGTGGGCGGTTATCGGCCGCGCTCAAGCTTCCTACCAGTCATGACGATGCTGCGTTAAGTGCGCATGATGTGTGGCTACTTTCGAGTATGGCAAAAAAAACATCCGTCACCCGCGCGCGGATCGATCAGGGAAAATACACGAACCCAAGCCCACTTGCCGCACTGCTTACACTAAGTGAGCGTCCCGAGCTTCAGGCCTTCTTAAGCACAAACGCCGAGCAGCATATTGCGCCGGATGAGCCGGGCGCGTGCCCAGATGTCGCCCTTCGTCCACGCGCACTGAAAGTGACCGCGCTGGATACCATGCTCAGCGATCCTTACGCGCTGTACGCGGAATATGTACTCAAACTAAAACCGCTGGATGATTATGGCACCAGCGCCAGTGTACGCGAACTTGGAACGCTGGCACACAAGCTCATGGCTGAGCTGCTCAGCGGAAAACTAGCGACCAAGGCGGATAGTGTCGAATTTCTGAATGCCCAGATGGCGCAGTTTCGCTTAAGTCTGATTGAAAAACAGTTCTGGCTATCTAGGCTGGGCAGAGTCGCCGATTATGGGCTGACATTGCGCGCAGAGCTTTTAGCTTCCGGCGCGACTATTACTCCGGAACATCCACTAGAGACCACTTTGCGCTTTGGAAATGGAGAAGAAGTGACGCTTAGTGGACGGATTGATTTGCTCACCCATCACGGCGGGGAAAGGCTGACGATTACGGATTTCAAAACCGGCGGCATGATTAGCAAAGCCGATATGGAAAAAGGCAGAAATGCTCAACATCTTGGCTATAGTTTATTACTTGAGGAAGAGGGGCTTTCTCCATCCGCCTGGCAGTGCATCAAGCTGCCACTGGCTTCCGGCGATATGGAATCCTCATCTTATGTGCTAAGCAAAGAAGATTACGACGCCCGCAAAGCGGCGATATTAAGTACCATTCATACGCTTTTATTCACTAAAACCCCGTTCTATACGCGCGATGAGGAGGCCAGCAGCCGCCACCAAAGCCCTTATGATGGGGTGAGCCGCAGGCTGGAGTGGTCTTAAGGTCTGAAATTTCATCAAACCGTCACATTTCTAGTGAGTATAGTTCCGCTGAAAGATTATGATGGTAAGTTTCAAAATCCTGTGTACCTCATAAATAGGCCGTTAACCGCTGATGAAGCGCGTGATATTACTTCAGAGCGCTCTCATCACGTCAGGAAGAATCGCAGTGGAATAGTTTAAGGCAAGTCTTTTTGAAGCAGGTAGAGAGGGCTATCACGACTATGACGGCATTAGCAGGGTTGGAGAGTGTGGAGCTAGCTTCATAAAAAATTAACCGTTTTAGGCCTATGATACTTAAAAAAGGGCTTATTATGGTGCAAGATACAACGGATTATGAGATTCTTTATATCAATCGCGCGGATCAGATGCGTAATCCTGAAACGGGTGAACTCACCCCAGATTTTAAGGCAATGTATGAATTGTATCAGCGATGCTTTCAGCTGAAAGAAGAGCAATTATCGTCGGATGAATTCATTGATCTGGTCGCCAAAAATACGGATGGTGCCAATGCAGAAGAGGCGTGGGTAGGCCTGAAAGACAAAACAGGAAAAATGATTGCCGCCAGTAATTATGATGCCTTTAAGGGAACAGGCACCGAAGGTGTAAACGGTACATCGCACCTGATCTTTACCATGGTGGACCCTGCACACCGCCAAAAAGGCACCTTCAAAGCACTTACCGAAGCCAGCCTTCAAAAGGTGAAAGAATTTACGGGCAATCAGGGTGCCAACATCATCACTTTTGCTGAGCAAAACAACCCGTATTTAATGACCGCTGAACAATATATCGCTGATAATGAGGCGGCAGGAATTGACCAATGCGCGCGCCGCCATGTGTTCGAGCAAGTGGGCTACCGCACTTTGAACATGCGCTATATTCAGCCGCCCACAGAAAGTGGTGATGCAAACACCTACCTTGATTTGGTGGTACAAGGCGCTGACCCAAAAAAGCCAGTGCCAACTGGCCTTATTCGCGAACATTTGAACCGCTTTTTTGAGCTTTCATTCCCCGAGGGCACTTCGGTAGACCATCCTGAAGTTGCTGCTATGAAACGTGATCTGAAGGCAATGGAAACTTCCGGCGTTGCGGTGGCTGAAGTCGGCAAATTTAATAAATCAAGAGATCCTAAAACGGGTAAAATTGCCGGGGTTTTTGATGTTGAGGCTTTGCGAGGTTATGAGCATCAAGATCAAATTCTTGGTATAACACACGCTTTTAAGCAGGCCGCAATAAAGCATTTTGGTGCTAAAAATATGGAGAAATACGGGCTTCCATCTCCCTCCGCCCGCGCAGCACGGGCAAAGTAATTTCATAAAAACGTCACATTTCCTGCCGGTGGCTATGGTATAATCCCCTAATGGCTGAAGCAAATACATCGATTGGCGTGTCTTTAAATCCTCTGATGAAAGAGGAGACGCGTGTCTATGTGGATACGCAAAAACGCGCAGATAAGCTGAAAAATTTCGCGCAATATATGTTTTGGGGCGCAACCTCGATTGCTGGCGCCCTTGCGCTTGGATTTATTACTAAAGGCGGCCTAGCGGGGCTAGCTATCGGCACTATGTTTACCGGTGGGCAAGTGCTTGCTGCCGGACTTATTGCCTCAGCTATTACGTTTTTGGGCAGTGTTATTCTTTCATCCAAAGCCACGGAGCTTTCAGAGAAAAGTGCTGTTTTATATAGCGATATTGACTCACAAAATCAGGCGCACCGCATGGTGCAGGCCTTTGCTAAGGCGCAGCATCAGGATCAGCAGGTAGAAACTAGCGCGTCATCACCATTTACCGGTCAAACATCATGGGCGGAAAGAACGGGCAAACCAGCTTCACAAAAAGCAGGGTGGGTAGCGCGCATTGCTGAACAGGCGCAGCGCGAAGACGCGGTAGCTCTGCAAGCGCTCAAAGGTCGTTAAGAAGCGCCTTAGCTCTGATTATTCTTAGTAAACTCAGCGATTTTTTCGTTCACCACTTGCAGCGGGTCAATCGGCTGGAAGAAGGTAGAAGGGTCTGCCCCGTAAATTTCAGCGACTTTAAGCGTGACTTCCTGAGGCGGCGTGCGCCCTTCGGCCGAGACAATCAGCTCTCCGAAATCTTCGAAATTATACAGATCAATTTTGCCGTCTTTTTCGGCCTGCTTGAACGCCTCAAACTTGCTGGGCTTCACCGCAACGTAACACCAAAAAGGCCCGCCATGATCCATTTTTCCGTAAATCAGCATGATGATGCGCGATAGCTGATCGGGATCAACATTCGCACTGGGCGCTGACGGTGTAGGAAGATCACTCATGACGAGCCTTTGGGTTCAACGTTACGCAGCAATACTTTCGGGACCATTCACTAACTGGCGCATCACGTACTGCATGATGCCGCCGTGCTTATAATACTCCAGTTCGACGGGCGTATCAATGCGGCACAAGAGCTTGGCGGAAACCACCGAACCATCCGCCTTTTTGAAGCTGGCGGTGAGAATATCATGCGGTTTCATGCCTGCGTGAATGCCCTCAATGCTGACAATTTCATCACCGGTAAGCCCGAGGCTTTGGCGCGTCTGGCCTTCGGTGAATAGTAGTGGCAGCACGCCCATACCCACCAGATTCGAGCGGTGAATGCGCTCAAAACTCTCGGCGATGACGGCTTTAACGCCAAGCAGGAACGTGCCCTTGGCCGCCCAATCGCGCGACGAGCCGGTGCCGTATTCTTTACCAGCCACAATCACCAGCGGTGTACCATCGGTTTTGTATCGCATGGCGGCATCGTAAATCGAAAGCTGCTCGCCACTTGGCATATGTTTGGTGAAGCCACCTTCCACGCCTGAGAGCATTTCGTTTTTAATGCGCACATTGGCAAAGGTGCCGCGCATCATCACGTCATGGCTACCGCGGCGCGCGCCGTAGCTGTTGAAATCCGCCGGTACCACTTTATGATCGGTGAGGTATTTCGCCGCTGGCGAGGTTTTGCTGATGTTACCCGCCGGTGAAATATGATCTGTTGTAATCGAATCACCAAGCATGGCTAGCACCCGTGCGCCAGAGATATTTTTGAACGCATGTGCAGGATTCGCATCGCGCGGCATGCCTTCAAAATAGGGCGGGTTCTGCACATACGTTGAAGTGTTATCCCACGTGTAGGTCATGCCGCCTGCCACACTAATCGCCTGCCATTCTTTCTCGCCGCTGAACACATCAGCGTAGCGGCTTTGGAACATCTCGCGTGTGACGGTAGCGTGTACCGCATCGGCCACTTCTTTGGTGCTTGGCCAAATATCTTTGAGGTAAACGGGCTTGCCATCACTGCCGGTGCCAATCGCCTCTTTGGTAATGTCGATACGCAGGCTTCCCGCCAGCGCATACGCCACCACCAGCGGCGGCGAGGCGAGGTAGTTCGCCCGCACCAGCGGATGCACGCGGCCTTCAAAATTGCGGTTGCCTGAGAGCACCGAACTGACCACGAGGTTACTGTCCTTGATCGTCTGTTCAATTTCATCAGCTAGTGGGCCGGAATTACCAATACATGTCGTGCAGCCGTAGCCCACTAAATGGAACCCCATCGCCTCCAGCGGCTTCATTAGGCCGGACTGATTGAGATATTCCGTCACCACTTTCGAGCCGGGCGCCAGCGAGGTTTTTACCCAAGGCTTGACCTTCAGCCCACGCTCAGCAGCTTTTTTAGCCACCAAACCCGCACCCATCATCACGTATGGATTGGAGGTATTCGTACAGCTGGTAATCGCGGCAATCACGACATCGCCGTGGCGCAGACCATGATCGCGGCCAACGACGGCTTTCGCCTCACCCAGAGGTACGGAGCCGGTATTGAGTTTGGGGAACTCGGCATCGAAGCCACTGGCAGCACTCGCAAGGCTCACGCGGTCTTGTGGGCGTTTAGGCCCAGCCAGCGAAGGCTCAACACTGTTCAGATCGAGCGCGAGTGTATCGGTAAATACCGGGTCTGCATACGACGCATCGCGCCACATGCCCTGGGCCTTAGCGTAGGCTTCTACCAGCGCGATGGTTTCCTTATCGCGACCGGAAATTTCAAGGTAGCGGATGGTTTCCGAGTCAATCGGGAAAATGCCGCATGTTGCACCGTATTCCGGTGCCATATTAGCAATGGTGGCACGGTCAGCCAGAGGCAGGTCACCCAGACCCTCGCCGTAAAATTCAACGAACTTACCCACCACGCCTTTCGCACGCAGCATTTGCGTCACCGTGAGCACGATATCCGTCGCTGTCACGCCGTCGCGCGGTTTGCCGGTAATTTTGAAGCCGATTACTTCTGGAATCAGCATTGAAAGGGGCTGACCAAGCATGGCGGCTTCCGCCTCAATACCACCGACCCCCCAGCCAAGCACGCCCAGACCGTTGATCATGGTAGTGTGCGAGTCGGTGCCCACCAGCGTATCCGGATAGGCGATGGTTTCTGTACCTTCGGTTTTCGTCCACACCACTTTCGCCAGATATTCCAGATTCACCTGATGGCAAATGCCGGTTCCCGGGGGAACCACGCGGAAATTATCAAACGCTTTTTGGCCCCAGCGCAGGAAGGCATAACGCTCAGCATTGCGCTGCATTTCAAGCGCTACGTTATCCTTAAACGCCGAAGAAGACGCCGATTTATCGACCATGACGGAGTGGTCAATCACCAGATCCACCGGGGAGAGGGGGTTGATTTGCTCAGGGTTGCCACCAAGTTTCACCACCGCATCGCGCATGGCTGCCAAATCGACCACAGCCGGAACTCCGGTAAAATCCTGCATCAGCACGCGGGCAGGGCGGTAAGCAATATCGCGCGGTTCGTTTTTGGTTTTCAGCCAGGTCACAAACGCGCCAATATCTTCCTTACTCACGGTGAGGCCATCTTCATTGCGCAGCAGATTTTCCAGCAGGATTTTAAGCGAGAAGGGCAGCCGTGAGAGATCCGCGCCAAGGGCGCTGGATGCCGCCGGAATATCGAAATAGCTGTATTGTTTGCCTGCCGCCTGCAGTGTTTTTTTGCTCGAAAAACTATTACGTGATGCCATATCTGTCTCCAAAAAATGAACGGGGATAACCGCCGTACCCGGCTTTGTGCCAGTGTTGATTTACTTGTAATAAATGCGCATTCATTTTAGCAAGGCAATCTCACCGCTCAACCGCTTTTAGAAGGTTTTTTCCGCGCATGTCGGAGACTGGCCACAGATTAGAGATTCGTGACCTCACCATTGAGCGGGGCGGTATCACGCTGTACGCAGGGTTAAATTTTACCTGCGAAACCGGGCAATTCAAAGTGATTCGCGGGGCGAACGGCTCGGGAAAGTCAACGCTTCTGCAGACGATTGCAGGGTGTTATCTACCAAGTAAAGGCGAGATTGTGTGCGACAATGTTCCCATCACGCGCCACGCGCTTTATCCGCAGCTATTTTGTTACATCAGCCATCGTCAGGGACTGCGCGAGGGCTTAAGCGCTCAGGATCATCTCACGCTTTGGGCAAAACTCGCGGGGAATGAAGCGCTGCTTGATGCTGCGGTTCATTATTTTGACTTAGCACCGCTGATGCAGATGCCGGTTCAGGCATTATCTGCCGGTTGGCGCCAGCGTGTTAGCCTGGCGCGGCTGATCCTTAGTCCTGCCAAAATCTGGCTGCTGGATGAGCCGAGCAGCAACCTTGATGCACGCGGGAGCGAGCTGCTACAATCGCTCATCGCGGTACGACTGGAGCGCGGGGGCATCGTCATTATGGCCAGCCACGCCAAGATTCAGGGGCGCGACGCACAGGAAGTCACCACATTTCAGGAGAATGCATAATGTGGCTTTCTCTGTTGATTTTTGAGTTGAAGCATTACATTAAAAATATATATGAACTTATTTATATATATAGTTTCTTTATCATCATTCTACTGATTTTTGTCTTCACTGCCTCATCGCCGCAAGCGCTGCTTCAGTTGGGGCAGGTGCCAGGCATGGTGGCGCTTAGCCTATGCGTGATGCTGGCGGGCTCAAGCTGCTTTGAAAAAGATGCCTCCAGCGGCCTGATCGAGCAGGTCTATTTAAGCTGCGGACATATGTTGGGCTACGTAGCGGCTAAATTTACCGCATTGATTTTAATCATGATTCTACCACTCCTGAGTGGCTTATGGCTGCTGCCACATGCAGGGTTTGCGGCTATTTCCAGTCATTTCAGCTATTTTCTGGCAGGCGTGGGGCTGCTTTCATGCGTGATGCTTTCTGCGGCGATTACTAGCGGCATCCGCCGCGCAGGGGCGATGTTACAACTCATTGTTTTGCCATGGATGATTCCGGTTTTAGTGTTCTGGCTTGATAGCACAAGCGCCGATGCACCGCGCGCGGCGCAGGCTAGCACCATGCTGCTAGCCATCTGCGGCGTGCTGGCGCCATGCGCCTTGCTGATTGCTTCTAAAGTATTGAAGAAATTGTGATTGGTGAGCAGCCACTCGGGGGCATATCAATCATTACGTTAGCGATGAATCGAAATACCGTTCCAAACTACGATGTGTATCGCGTCGATCCTACCCCACTAAAAAGTCGCATAATAGGTATTATGGAAAATATAGATGGGGTTCAGGCAACAAGACTATATCATTGAAATAGCTTATTTTCTTTCACTTTTGGGCAGAGCGACAGAAAGTTCTCTGTGGTCACGCGGGCGATTTCATTCAGGCTTACGCCTTTGATCTGAGCCAGTTTTTCCGCAACAATACGCGTGTGCGCCGGTTCGGCTTTCTTACCACGATGCGGCTCCGGCGCTAAATACGGCGCATCGGTCTCCACCAGCAGCCTATTCAGTGGGATATTGGCCACCACATCCCGTAAAGCTTGGGCTTTTTTGAACGTAATAATGCCAGAAAGCGAGATATAGCCCCCCAGTTTCACCGATTCTTCCGCCAGATATGCCGTGCTACTGAAGCAGTGAATCAAGAACTTAAAAGGCGCTTTAGCATAGGCTTCCTGCAAAATCGCCACGCTATCTTCATCCGCATCGCGGCTGTGTACAATGACGGGCATATCCAGTGCGCGTGCGGCCTTAATATGCTCATGAAAAAGCCTTTTTTGAATGTCACGTGGACTATGCTCGTAATAATAATCCAGTCCGGTTTCACCGATGCAAATAACTTTAGGGTGATTTGCGTGATGCATCAGATCATTAGCGGTGAATTCTGCGTGATCTGCCGCCTCGTGCGGATGGATGCCGATCGAGCAATAAAGCTTATCCGATACATTAGATAGTTCTTTTATAATAATGAAATCATGTAATTTTGTACTTATACATTGCATGATCTGAACATCCGCTGCTTCGGCACGCGCCAGCACGGCAGGCAAATCCGCAAATTCCGGATAGTTCAAATGGCAATGTGAATCTATAATAATCATAATATTATATAAATTTCTTCTTCCACTGGTAGAGCGTTTCTAACGCTTCTTTCGGGGTGAGCTCATCAATGTCCAGCGCATTTAATGCCTCAGCTAAAGGGTGAAGTTGAGGTTCAGGATCCGGGATTGTTTCCTTCTCAAACGACAATAACGGTAAATCCCTTGTATTGTTATGTTCCTTGGCCGATATCTCAAGGCTGCCGAGGATTTGCTTGGCTTGAAGAATTACCTGCTTGGGCAAGCCCGCAAGCGCTGCGACCTGAATACCGTAAGAGCGATCCGCCGTACCGGGTAACATGCGGTGCATGAAAATCAGGTTGCCCTGATGCTCACGCGCGTCCGCGCGGTAGTTGGCAAGCGCGGCATATTCATTGGCAAGCGCTGTAAGCTCATGATAATGCGTAGCAAATAGCACCAGTGAACGCCGCTCGCTTAACAGATAGCGAATCACGGCGGAGGCAATCGCAATCCCGTCATAGGTTGCGGTGCCGCGCCCAATTTCATCGAGAATGACAAAACTATGCTCGGTTGCCTGATGCAAGATGGCAGCGGTTTCCGTCATCTCCACCATAAAGGTGGACTTTCCCCGCGCCAGATCATCCGCTGCCCCTACTCGGCTAAAAATCTGATCGATCAGCGGAATCGTCGCCTGTTTCGCCGGTACGTAACTGCCCATGTGGGCAAGCAGCACGATTAGGGCATTTTGCCGTAAAAACGTACTTTTTCCGCCCATATTAGGCCCGGTGATCAGCCAGCAGCGCATTTGCGCACTCAGCGCGCAGTCATTGGGCTGAAATTCCTGATGATCGCGCCTTAACGTCGCCTCTACCACCGGATGCCTACCGCCATGAATGCGCAACTCACCCGATTCCACGATATGTGGCTTGCAATAGCCTTCGCGCGCGGCGAGTTCGGCGAGTGCGGCCGCCACATCGATCTGCGCCAGCGTCTGCGCTGTCGTGCGTAGTGCCTCGCTACAGGCGCACAACTGCTTACATAATTCCTCAAACAACAACAGCTCCATCTGGAGCGCCTGCTCCGCAGCCTCGTCAATTTTACGAGCAAGATCAGAGAGTTCCGGCGTAGTGTAGCGCAGGCTTCCCGCAAGCCCCTGGCGGCGGATAAAATCCGTCGGGATTTTGGATTCATGAATCGAGGTGACCTCAACAAAATAGCCCAACATATTATTATGTTTGATTTTTAGAGAAGAAATACCGGTGCGGGCGCGTAAATTCTGCTCCATCTCAATCATCACCCGCTTGGATTCATCGCGCAGCGTGCGAAACTGATCGAGATCGGGGCGGTAGCCGGCGGCTATAAATCCGCCATCGCGCGTAAGAAGCGGCACATCTTCCTTCAACGCCTCGCTAAGCGTTTGTAGTAGACTGGTATGACCAGCCAGCCCATCCAGCCAACCATCAAGGATGGATTTTTCTTCTAAACCGACGCTTGAAGATTTCTTATATAAACACTCATTTATATAATTATTTACTGATAAGCCTTGCCGAATGGCCAGCAAGTCGCGCGGGCCGCCGCGCGCCAAACGTAACCGCGTGAGCGCCCGCTCAAGATCCGGAAGCTGCGCCAGCATGTCGCGGAGTTTTTGGCGAAGTTGGCCATCAGCAAGCAATAAGGTGACCTGAGCCTGCCACGCAAGCAACGTGGGTAAATGACGCGACGGCGCTTGCAAACGAGCCAGCAGCGCGCGCCCTCCGGCAGCGCTTTTGGTTTCATCGATCGCCCAGAGAAAACTGCCTTTTTTCTCAGCAAACTGGGTTTGGGTAAGCTCCAGGCTGCGGCGCGTTGTCGCGTCCAAACGCAGCACATCGCTACTGAGCGAGGGTTTGGGAATCATCAATTCAGTACGGGCGCTAAGTTGCGTAATCTCCAGATAATGCAGCACCGCGCCAATCGCGCTGAATGAGAGTTCATCATACTCCGGCAGGCCTTCTGCACTCGCCAGGCTCCAATGACGCATCGCACGGGTCTTGCCGCTCTTTGCATCAAAGGCGTGTGGGCTAAGCCAACTGGGAGCAAGTGTGGTGAATCCTTTAAGCCAGCCGCTCGCGCCCTCTTCTTCGGCCAGTAAAATTTCTTTCGGCTCAATGCGTGCAATCAGGCCTGCTAGCTCAGACTCCTGGCAATGTTCAATGAAAAATGCTCCGGTGCTCATCTCTGCCCAGGCGCAGGCAAGCCTCGTTTTTTCGCCCCGCGCCAGCGCCAGCATGAAGCTTGGGGACTTTGCATCCAGCAAGCCTTCTTCCGTGATGGTGCTGGGCGTTACCAGCCGTATCACATCGCGCCTGAGAACAGCTTTATAGCCACGTTTTTTAGCTTCCTCCGGCGTTTCCAGCTGATCACAGATCGCCACATGATGCCCCGATGTGATGAGTTTTTGTAAATACTGATCCGCCGCGTGTACTGGCACACCGCACATTGGAATATCTGCCCCGTCATGTTTGCCGCGTTTGGTCAACGCGATATCCAGCACCTCGGCAGCAATCGCCGCATCGTCAAAAAACAGCTCGTAAAAGTCACCCATGCGGTAAAATAAAAGCGCCGAAGGATAACGCGATTTTACCTCGAAATATTGCTGCATTGCGGGCGTGATTTTTGGTGCATCGCAGCGTGAGTTTGTGCTTTCGTTTTGAAAATCGCTGACTATGGTATGTGCCTTCAAATTGTGCGCCTAGTAGTGAAATAATGCGTAGAAATACGCTCAAGTGATTACCAGAAAAGGACATGGCATGACTAGTGAAAATATGAAAATTACCGATGAAGAAGCCCTCGCCTACCACTCAAGCGGAAGCCCGGGCAAAATCTCGATCATGCCTACCAAGCCACTCATTACCCAGCGCGATTTAGCGCTCGGCTATTCCCCGGGTGTTGCCGTGCCCTGCATCAAAATTCATGAGGATAAAAACGCTGCTTACGACTACACATCGAAAGGTAACTTGGTGGCGGTGATTTCTAACGGTACCGCGGTGCTGGGGCTTGGAAATCTTGGGGCGCTGGCCTCTAAGCCGGTGATGGAGGGTAAGTCGATTCTGTTCAAACGCTTTGCGGATATTGACTCGATTGATATTGAGGTAGATAGCACAGACGTTGAAAAAATCATTGAATCCATCCGCGCAATTTCGCCCACGTTTGGCGGCATTAATTTAGAAGATATTGGCGCGCCGGACTGCTTCATTATTGAAGATAAACTCAAAGAACTGTGCGATATTCCGGTATTCCACGACGATCAACACGGCACCGCCATTATTACGGCTGCAGGCCTGATTAACGCCGCACACGTGACTGGCCGCGAGTTCAAGGATATGGTGGTCGTGGTCAACGGTGCAGGATCGGCTGGAATCGCCTGCCTTGAGCTGATTAAACGCATGGGTGTGCGCGATGATAACGCGTTTTTGTGCGACCGCAGCGGAATTATTTACGAAGGCCGCACCGAGTCGATGAATCAGTGGAAATCTGCGCATGCGGTAAAAACCAAAAAACGCACCCTCACCGAAGCGATGCAGGGCGCGGATGTGTTTTTGGGGCTTTCCTCTGCCGGCGCGATCACGAAAGACATGGTCAAATCCATGGCCAAAAACCCGATCATTTTTGCAATGGCTAATCCGGTTCCGGAAATTTTGCCCGAAGAAGTACGCGAAGTGCGCGACGATGCCATTATTGCCACCGGCCGCTCGGACTATGCCAATCAGGTCAATAACGTGATGGGTTTTCCCTATATTTTCCGTGGCGCACTCGATTGCCGCGCCAGCACCATTAACGATGAAATGAAGATCGCCGCCGCTGAAGCCATCGCGCAGCTGGCGCGTGAAGACGTGCCCGAAGAAGTACTAGCTGCCTATTCCGGCAAGCAGATGACCTACGGCAAAGAATACATCATTCCCACCCCGTTTGACCCACGCTTAATTACCACCGTACCAGTCGCCGTGGCGGAAGCAGCGATGCAAACCGGTGTCGCACGCAAACCAATTAGCGATTTTGGCGCTTATCGCCGCCAACTTTCGGCGCGTCTTGATCCGGCATCCAACAGCATGGCGCAGATTTTTGACGTGGTGCGCCAGAATCCGCAGCGCGTGATTTTCGCTGAAGGCGAGGAAGAAAAAATCATCCGCGCGGCTGTGCATTGGCGCGATAATGGCTACGGCAACCCCATTTTAGTGGGACGCCCTGAGCGCATCCGGGATACGATTCACCGCATGGGCATTAAAAATGCGGATGATCTGGAAATCAGCAATGCGGCCAATACCAAGCATCTTGGGCAATATGTCGATATGCTGTATGCCAAGCTTCAGCGCAAAGGCTTTCTGCTACGCGATGTCGAGCGGATGGTGAAAAATGATCGTAATATTTTTGCCTCTTGCATGCTGGCCTGCGGCCACGGCGATGCGATGGTCACCGGCCTCACCCGCAATTATTACCGCGCGCTGGAAAACATTGGCCGGGTGATTGATCCCAAGCCCGGATCGCTGGTGTTTGGCATCTCGATGGTGGTGACCAAGAACCGTACATTGTTCATTTCCGACACCGCCATTCAGGAGCTACCAAGCTCGGAAGAGCTCGCCGAAATTGCGATTCATACCGCGCGCAAAGTGCGTCAGCTGGGTCATGAACCGCGTGTGGCGCTGCTTTCTTATTCCAATTTTGGCAACCCCATGCGCGAAAAATCTAAACGCATCCGCGACGCAGTGGCGATTATGGATGCGCGTACTGACCTCGATTTCGAGTATGACGGAGAGATGTCGGCCGATGTGGCGCTCGACCGCGAGCTGATGGCGAACTATCCCTTCTGCCGCTTGAAATCTCCGGCCAACGTGCTGGTAATGCCAGCGCTGCATTCGGCGCATATCACGGCGAATTTGCTCTCGGAACTTGAAGCAGGCTCGGTGATTGGACCGGTGCTGGTGGGCGCAAGTAAGCCAGTGCAGATTACGAATATGAACGCCACCGTGTCGGATATCATCAACCTTGCTGCGATTGCGAGTGTGGAGGCGATTGATGAAAAACAACCCGCCTCGGGTCGTAAAAAATCCGGCAAAAAAGAGGCCGAAAAAGTGGTGAAGATGGCGAAGAAATAACGGCCATTCTCACAGCTGAAATTTTTTCATCACACTTAAGAGCTTTTCTGGCTGAAAGGGCTTACTCATCCAGCCGGTAGCGCCGGCGTCCTTGCTTTTCTGCATGGCTTCTTCGTTGTTTTCAGTGGTCAGCATAATGAGCGGTGTTGCTAAAAAAGCCGGTTTTTGACGTAGCGCACGGGTAAATTCATACCCGTTCATACGCGGCATGTTAATATCGCAAACAATCAGATCGGGGGTATGCTGCTCGAGCTGACGCAAGGCTGCCTCGCCGTCTTCTGCTTCCAGGCAACGATACATACCCGTGCTTTCAAGGGTAAATTTTACCATTTGCCGCATGACTGCAGAATCATCAATTGTCAGTACCAGCTTCATACGCTCCTCCTAAGCCGCACGCGAATGGATAAAGTGCTCCACATCGCCTAGCGCCTGTTCAATGCTGGCTAATTCCTCTTCCCAGCATGGTTCTTCATTCATCGACACTTTTTCTTCCGTCACTTTGCAATTATGAAAGAGTGCACGCGCGCCCAGATTGCCCGATGCCCCTTTGAGCAGATGCGCCGCCTTGCGCCAGCTTTCACGGTTATGAGTCTGCGCGCTTTCGCGAAGTTGCTGCAGCGTCGTCTGTGCATTGCTGAGGAAAATTTCAAACAAGGCTTTTTCTTCCTCTGCATCGCCATCGGTAAACAGGCTTAAATGCGCGAGATCTATTGGCGCATCGCTTTCGCATAATGCTAGTGTCGCTGGCGAGGACGCTGCCACTTCCTCCTGTTGCAGATGCCAGCATTGCAGTATGGCGTGCTCTACGCGCGCCCGATCAATTGGCTTACTTACATAGGCATCCATCCCTGCGTCCATACAACGATCCTGATCGCCGATCATCGCATTGGCTGTCATCGCGATAATGGGTGCAGAAGGGCGCTGTTGCTGTATTTCGAGTGTGCGAATGGATCGAGTGGCATCGTAGCCATCAAGAATGGGCATCTGACAATCCATAAAGATCAGATCAAACGACGCGTTCTGCACCAGTTCAACCGCCTGCTGACCATGTTCTGCGACTTCGATATGCTCAAAGCCCATTTTCTTCAGTAGTTTTTTCAGCAGCAAACTATTGACCGGATGATCCTCTACAATCAGCACGCGTGCTTGTGCAGCACGTTCGGCAGGCAGTAATGGGCTTGCATCGTGCGGGATGGATTGTAGCGCCTGTGCTTTGGTGAGCGGCAGTATCACATAAAAATGCGTACCATGCCCTGCTCTACTTTCCACACCAATGACCCCCTGCATGAGCGCCACCAGCTGCTTGCAAATCGCCAAACCAAGACCCGTGCCACCGAATTTACGTGTATTGGAACTATCGGCTTGTGAGAATTTATCAAACAGATGTGGCAAGTACTCTGCGGCAATGCCAATGCCCGTATCGCGCACATGAAACGCAAGTTCTGGTTGCCCATTTTCGATCGAGAATACCTCTTCCACCAATAGCTCTACGCTGCCGGAAGGGGTAAATTTAATGGCATTTCCAATCAAATTCACCAGCACTTGCTGCAAACGATAACTATCTCCCCAATACACATCGTGCAGATCATCTGGCACTTGCAGCCTTAGATCCAGCTGTTTGCGCTGCGCGATGGGTGAGAGCAAATCGGTGATGTGCTGCAGCATTTGCCGCAGCGAAAAATGACGCGATTCAAGCGCCATCTCGCCCGCTTCAATTTTTGAGAAATCAAGAATATCGTTCAAGATCGTCAGTAGCGACGATGCTGAGCCATTCAGTGCATCCAGAAATTCGCGGTGCTCGCCTTGCAAAGGCGCATCGCGCAGTAAATCGGCAAGCCCTAAAATACCGTTCATTGGTGTGCGCAGCTCATGGCTCATATTAGCCAAAAACTCTGATTTCGCACGACTGGCACGCTCGGCCGCATCGCGCGCGATGCGCAGTGCATCCAAGGCTTCTTTTTCCTGTGAGACATCGCGCGCCGCAATCACCATCGTTTTCTGATCGCCAAAGCGTAACGTGCTACAGGTAATACGCGCATAAAAATGCTCGCCACTGAGGTGTTTTGCGGGCAGTTCATGGGTAGATAGACGCCCCATATCATGCACGGCAAACATTTTTGCCGTGATAATGGCCTCTAGCTCTTGCGCATAATCGGCTGCGAAAAGCTCGGTAAGTAGTTTGCCTTCCGCCTCACTGGATTCAATCCCAAACAGGCGCTCAGCCACCGAACTCATCCCCAAAATACGGCCATCTTCGCTCAGTGTGATCACGCCATCCGCGATGCTATTTAAAATGGCGCGCTGGCGCGTTTCGCTTTGCAGAAACGCCATACTTTGCTGCTCGGTCGCGTGCTGCATGGTTTTCGCATCACTGATATCGCGTGCGGTGAGCACCAGAAAATGCGGCACCCCATCAATATCACTGACGGTGGTACAGGTAATATCCACCCAGCGCGCCTGACCTGCTTTGGTTCGCACTTCTGTTTCGGTATGCAAACGCTGAGAATGCTGCAGCGCATATTGCAGGCGCGGCAATAAATCTTCGGCCATCACTTCTTCAAATAATAAGCGCAGGCTAGCGCCCATCACCTCTTCGCCTCGGTAGCCCATCAAGGCACTAAAGGCATCGTTGACAAACATAATCGTGGGAAATTCACCATTTGCAAGGCGCGCGCTTTCCGGAGCCTGCGTGATAATCACCGCATCGCTGGTGTAGCGCGTAATGTTGCTGAGCAATTCTGAAAGTTTCATCACAGACTCCTACGAGGATAATGTCTGACTTAAGGAAAGCGGACTGGCTTTCTTTCTCGCCATTTGAAAATAATGTGTAATTTTCTCACGTGAGAAAGGCTTGCCAACAAACCCTTTGGCTCCCTCTTCCAGCGAGGCAAGCACGTTATCTTTCTGACTATTGCCAGAGAGCATGACGATGAAACTATCCGCATCACGCCGAATGATTTCTTTCAGCAAATCACGCCCATCCGCATCAGGCAGGTTGATATCGAGAAACACCAGATCCGGTGCTGTGCGCGTGTATGCAACCACACCCAAATAGCCGCTGGTTGCTTCGACGATATCCGCACTTGCGCGTAGTACATTTCCCACCAGACGCGCTGTGAAACTGTCATCTTCAATGATCAGTACGCACGGCTTGCTGCGAACTGCGCGCTGACTTGATGCCCGTTGGAAAGCTGACGCATTCCACAACGGCGCCACCGATAGATTTTCCTGATTTTCCTTAGCTGCGGTATGAGCCACCTCTTCTCGAAGTGTTCGCTCATAATCCGCCAACCATCGATCCGCAAGTAATACGGCGCGGCCAAAAGCGAGAGCTAAATCATAATAGGTACAATAGCCCTGCTCATGCTGCACCACACCTTCCTCTACATGATTCAGATTCGGCATCACGTCATGCAGACGCGAGCTAATCGCATCAAATAGTGGTGTTACCGGCCCATCGAGCAGGATGACGATTTGGCCGTTTATCAATATATATACGCTGCAGTCGATGGTGCTTAGCACCTCGCGTAGCACCACGCTGAGGACTTTCTGACTACCAAGCCCCTTTGCATCTGTGATGCCATCCACATGGGTGTTGAGCTGCAACATGCGCCACCTACTGGGGCTGGACGCCAGCGATTGCAGCTTGTGAAAGAGATAACGTTCCGCTTCAAGATTAAACCATTTCATGATACGCCTCATACATCATGAGGTTATCATCGCACGCGCTATGCCAAGCCGTGGCCAAAATACAAAATGATATTAAACAAAATGTTACACAGCGCGGGCGCCGTGCGCATGTTTCTTATTTTAAGAACTGCTCTCGTTTTGAGAATCAAGCACGCGAGCGCTTAGCCTACCAGCGCCTCGTAGGCGGGCAGCGTTAAAAACTCCACAAATTCGTTTTGCACTACCAATTTCAGCACCATATCGCGGGCTTTTCCGTAAGGTAAATGACCGCTGAGCTTGGCGAGTTCTTCCTCAGCAAACTGCGTGACCAGCTGGGCGGTAATGGCTCTGCCATCGGCTAATGTTGCACCGTGATGTACCCATTGCCACAACTGTGAACGCGCGATTTCCGCCGTCGCCGCATCTTCCATGAGGTTAAACAACGGCACGCAGCCATTGCCCGTCAACCAGTTCGCCATATATTGAATGCTGACGCTGATATTGTTGCGCAACCCGGCTTCGGTCACGTCCCCTTTGGGTAAATGCACGAGATCGGCGGCACTCACGCGCACTTCCTCGCGCAGCACCTGACGCTGATTTGGCGTAGGCATGAGGCGGTTGAACACTTCCATCGCGACAGGAATCAATCCCGGATGCGCCACCCACGTGCCATCATGACCCCAGCTGGCCTCGCGCTCCTTATCGGCGCGCACCGCAGCGAAGGCTTTTTCGTTCGCGGCTTCATCGTTCTTTACAGGAATAAACGCGCTCATGCCGCCCATCGCAAACGCCCCGCGACGGTGGCAGGTTTGAATCAGAAGCTCAGAATACGCTTTCAAAAATGGCGTCGTCATCGTCACTGCAGTACGATCCGGCAGCAGGAAATTCGCGTGCGCATGAAATTTTTTAATGGTGGAGAAAATATAATCCCACCGTCCGCAGTTCAGACCCACCGCATAGTCGCGCAGCGCGTGCAGAATTTCGTGCATTTCAAACGTCGCGGTGATGACCTCAATGAGCACCGTCGCGCGGATGGTGCTTTTCGGCACGCCCAAATAGTCTTCCGAAAAGGCAAAAATATCGGCCCAAAGCTTCGCTTCTTCGTGATTTTCCAGCTTCGGTAAATAAAAATACGCGCCCGTACCGCGGGTGATGCGTTCCTTGGCGTTATGGAAAAAATACAGTCCAAAATCGAGCAGTGCACCCGCAATCGGCGTGCCACCCAAGGTGATATGACGCTCTGGCAAATGCCAGCCGCGCGGCCGCACAATCAGGGTGGCGAGGCATTCTTTGTTCAGTGCGTAGTTTTTACCTTCTTCGCTGGTGAAGGCGAGCTTGCCGCGCACCGCATCGTAGAGGGCTTTTTGCCCTTCCATCACCTTGGTGAAGGTGGGAGACAGCGAATCCTCCAGATCCGCCATAAAGACTTTCGCGCCGGAATTCAGCGCGTTGATAATCATTTTCGGCTCGGCAGGACCGGTAATTTCCACACGGCGATCGAGTAAGTCGCCAGGAATTTCTGCCACTTTCCAGTCCCCCTCGCGGATGGCTTTGGTGTCGGCCAGAAAATCAAGCCCAGCGCCAGCATCCAGCGATTTTTGACGCACGGCGCGCTTGGCAAGCAGGGCATCGCGCGTCGGCTGAAATTTTTCGACCAGCGTTTGCACAAAACTCATCGCCTCTTCGCTGAGTAAAAACGCACACGGCGCTGGAATATCGGCATGCAGTGCAAGCTGAGTGGCGGCGGCTTTGGCAGTGGCGGTCATGGGAAACTCCGATGATGAAAATGATCTGAGCACCCGGTTATCTGATTATCCGTATTTTGTCACGGTGCTTTAAGAGAAAAATGGCTCCCCATTATTGACTGTGTAAGAACTACGCCTAAGTTAAGACAAGGGGTTATTCAATTTGTTCCGCGTGCGTTATGCAGCCAACTTCAATCGACTGCCCTCAGATTTGCGCTGTGACCATACAATGTGATCCGCCTTCTTGGCATTCAGAGCATCGATAAATTCACTTTTAACATCTTTGTTTTCGTCATTCACGATTGCAACAGCACGAACAGTTTTTTTGCTCGCGCGCTCTCGGACAGGTTTAATGTCTTCCCATGAAAATAAGAATACTGGTAAATTCGTTTTGTTAAATGAGTTAAACGACTTGATTACAATTTCCTCGTTACGTTTGGAGATTTGGAAATCGAATGTGAATTCCAAACCTGTCGTACCCTTGGAAATAAAATCCGCAGTATAGATAATGTTTAACTCATCCAGATATTGCCTGACATCTTCTTTGAAAATTGAAGCAACATTATGCTCAGATAGGACATACAAATCGTTTAGCTCCAACACTGCCGTGAGCAAGTTGTGCTTCTTTTGTGCGAAGTTTCCAGCATTGCACTCAACGGATAGCTCTTCGCCTTTGGCTTGTATGCCATAATTCAACAGGATTGCTTCTACCAATTCACGCCGCTTGGCTGAGCGTGAAACACTAAGTCCGGTTAAATCCAGATTATGAAAAGTCTCGCCATTGTCCGTTAGGGTAATTAGGTCGTGATCTTTTTTCGCGTACAGCTCAATATGGTCATTAAATAGACCCACAAACGGTGTGTTGACCAAAGTCCAGCCGGAATTCTCATCCGAGAGAACAATCGTTCTATCCTTTAGCCATTTGTAGTATTCAGCAATATGTTCGTTAATCCACGTCATATGATTGAGGATTGTACCGTTAAATGTGTAGTCACGTTAATTTCTTTAGCAAATTTCAATATCGCATCTATTTTATCAGCTTCGCTGTTAATTGAGGGTACAGGAAATCCTTGCGCAGATAAAGGCAAAGCCCATACCAATGGCTTATATCCAGCCACATAATAATGCATGTGTGGCTCATCTATTCCAAACGTGGTGCCGATATAAGGTTTGAACTTATCGGGCAACGAAGCTGTGGCGGTCTCTGGATTCGTATGTCTGCCACGATAATCGATTCGTAGAAGCCCAATGAAAGTAGAATTTTCTTGATGATGCAAACTCACCTTAAAATCGATTTTCTTGTTCAAGGTGATTTCCGCTAGAAAACTGTATTCAGGTGTGCTGGGCGCAATGAGTGTAAGGCGCTTTTGCGCTTCGGATAGATTGATCACTGAGTTACCATTTACTTTTTTTGGCAATCCGAGTAGCTCAGCAGCTTCTTCATTCGAGAACATAAAACCTCACGTGCCTAGCCCCCTCACAGGTTCGAACTTTTTTAGAATACTGCAAAATATGGATTTATAGTTTTAGCAGAAAAAAACAGGGAGAAACAAAAAAATGTTTCAGAAAAAAGGAAACGTCGACTGTGCTGCGTTTCGGCGCGTTTTCACGCTTTAGAAAGAAATGGCTCCGCGAGCTGGATTCGAACCAGCGACCGATCGATTAACAGTCGATTGCTCTACCGCTGAGCTATCGCGGAATACCATAAAGCGCGCCCTGTTATCTGGGCGGCAGCATCCTTGGCATACTCTTAAAAACCTGGCAAGATGTTTTATAGAGTTTCTGACAGGCTTCTAAGGTGACAAAATTATGCGTATTATTTAGGAACTTCTCATGCTCACTCACCGTCGCTTTATCATCTTTGAATGCCTGACGCTCACGCTCATCATTCCACTTGCGATGACCCTCTGGGGACAGCCGCGCATAATGTTCGGCGTGCTGTGGCTGGTGAGTGTTTATGGCTGGTGGGTACTCGGAAAAACCTCTGAAAAACGCCGTATGGGCTGGGATTTTTCTGCCCTTAACGCACGCAGCCTGATACGCCCGCTACTGGTGCGTTTTGCCCTTTGCGCCGCACTGCTAAGCGCGGTGGTGATGGCGCTTTACCCGGAGCGCTTACTGAGCTTTCCTAGCCAGCGCCCGCTCATCTGGTCGTTGGTGATGGTGGGCTACCCCCTCCTCTCGGTTATTCCGCAGGAATTCATCTTTCGCCGCTTCTTCTTTGAACGATACGCCAGTATTTTCTCAAGGCCTGAGACCATGATCTGGGCATCGGCGCTTACGTTTGGGCTGGCGCATATGTTTCTGCATAACTGGGTAGCGCCTGCACTTTCTACGATTGGTGGCTTATTTTTCGCCCGCACCTACGCCCGCTCGCGGTCGATGGCGCTGGTATGCGCCGAGCACGCGCTGTATGGCTGCTTTATTTTTACTATCGGACTGGGGTTTTTCTTTTACTCCGGCGCACCGCATAAGTGGTAATATAAGAATTTTCTTAAAAATTTTATATCATCGTCATATTATTGACATAATTCGCATGTAAACGAGCCTCCTACATTAGGAGCACATTATGACCAAAATAACGCCAGCAAAGTCTGAAAACGAAATTAAAGCCACTGAAAGTAGCGTACTGTATGACGGCCCAGAAGGCCAAGTGGTCGCAATACATACCAACCTAGCCTTTAAAGCCTATTTGGGATATCGTTTAGGAGAAAGAAGCTTTGATCATTTAAATGAATGGGCGCATGAAAATACGATTGAGCAATATTTCCAAGCACACCAAAACATGATTCCGATTGTTGTGTTATTGCCCAAAAATGGTAGCCCTGCTTATTTAACAAATTGGATTAGACCCGAAAATCGAAACGAATACTATCAAGATGATAGAATAGACAAGAATTGGCGTAGACGAGCAATCGAGAATAATCCTGCAATCAAGAGCGAGCTTCCTCCGATTGCAACACTTAAAAGACCGCTGGAAAAATTGCGCGCCGCTGCAATTAAAGATAACCCTGATCTTGCCGCACTCATTACCCCCTTGAATGAAAATGAATTACACAAAACAAAGAGGGAGAAGCTCAGAGCGCAGATACATCAAGAAATAGAATTATTAGATCTGAGTGCAATACCCGAAACAGATAGAGAAAAATTCAAACACACACTTCAGGAGATTTTCTCTCCGGGCACTTATTATTTAGATTTCGATCATCTACAACCACAAATTCCAAAAGAATTATGGGACAATAAGCCCTTTGTTGCATTCGCAGTGAAACATTTACCCACTCTTATTCGTTTTGCTAGTGATCGTATTAAAAACGACAAAAATATCATGCGCATGGCGGTAAGCCAAGGTGGCCACTTTCTAGAACACGCAAGCGATAACCTTAAGCCTGATTTAGACCTTGGATTAGACGCCACATTAACGGGGAACGATAATAATGTTCCATGGGAAACGCGCATCTCTTCTGAATACAAATCATTGGTGAATGATGGAGAGGCGCTCACTCTATTAGCCCGTGGCATCGTCCAATGGGCTCCATTTATGTATGAGAATGATCGGTGGAATACTCCTGAATTTAGAACTAAACTGGCCAGAGAAAATCCATTTCTACGTTTTCTTGCTCAAGACCCAGAGATGAAGCCTTATCAGCTTGCAGCGCTTGAGCGAGCCGCGAAAGAGCCAGAATATGCCGCTGCGATTCAACCATTTTTATATAATGTAAAAGAATTGTGGGGTCATAAAGCTATCATAGGTCCAGCAGACGAGGCACTAGCCATTTTCAAAGCAGCGCATCCAGATTTAAAGCCTGCTGCAGATTTTGGTAATCCTGACACCAGTATTACCGCAACTGGTGCATTTAGTAGTTTACTGGCGCGAGAAGTTATCAGTGAGCATCTTGGGCCTATACGCAAATAAAATCCAAGGCAAACCTTGCTGCATTGCAGCGCAAGTGGCTGAAAAAATAGCGAGATTTTATCCTCCTGATGTGCTAACATGAGCTTATGAGCGTCTCGCTATCTCACTATTATGGCCTGTGTGAACGAACAGCGTCGCACTGGTACAGTGAGCCGATTAATACCATTTCCAATCTTGGTTTTATATATGTCGCCTGGGCGATTTACCGCTATTACCGCGCCCATGAAGATATTGGTGGCCGATGGATTGTTGATATCCACGCGCTGACTTTTCTTACCTTCCTGATTGGTGTGAACAGCATTTTATTTCACGCGTTCCCAAGCCCCATCACTGAATTGATGGATACCATTCCCATTGTCATGTTCATCATCATCTATTTCACCAGCGTATTATTTCGCATTGGGCGGGTGAATTTGTTTCAGGGCATTATTTGTCTGGTCGCGTTTGTAGGGTTCTCGCACATGCTGGTGCATCAGTTCCCGCGCGCACTGAATGATTCGATTGGCTACCTCTCAAGCATGATCGCACTGGTGGCGATTGCGGTGTATCTGCATTTGAAGGCCAGGCCTTCCTCGACGCATTTTATGATGGCGGCGATTATCGGAATTACCTCGCTATTTTGCCGCTCGATCGATCAGGAAGTGTGCGATATTTTCCCGCTAGGCACCCATTTCTTATGGCATATTTTGAACGCGACACTGCTGTATATTTTGCTCAAACAGATTATCCGCAACGTTAACCGCGATGCACGCATCCGCCGTATGGCGGGTGATTCGACGATGATTTGATATGACGCAGTCTTCCAGCACCCTCACCTTTCTCGATAGTTACTGCGAGCGCGCGGGCGATTCGGGCTTATGGGCAGAACCGCTTAACGCGGTGACGAATCTGGCCTTTATTATCGCGGCACTGTGCATTGTTCGTAGGTTGCTAAAGGCGCAAATGCTTCGCTGGCGCTTTACGGATATGTGGCTGCTGACAGCCCTACTTGCCGCGATTGGCGTGGGCAGCGGGCTGTGGCACACCCACGCCACGCAAGCCACCATGCTGGCCGACGTGATTCCCATCGTGCTGTTCATGAATCTTTATCTGCTGGTGTGTTTGCGTCGCGTACTTCAGCTACGCTGGGCGTTTGTGGTGCTTGGCTGGGGCTTATTTCAGGCGGCGAATATTGCCTCAGAGATCTACCTACCGCGCGATACGCTTAATGGCTCCATCATGTACGTGCCGACATTTCTGACGCTCGCGGCGCTATGTGTGCTGGCCTACCGCCGCTCAGCGCAGATGGGCAGTCAAATCGCTCAGTGCCTGTTGATTTTTGCCGCGTCCCTGCTTTTCAGAACGATTGATCTTGGTATATGCACCCAGCTACCTATCGGCACGCACTTTCTGTGGCACCTGCTAAATGCCTATTTGCTCTACCGGCTACTTCAGCTAGCTATACACCATACTTCCTCATAATGGTGGCGGCCATGTTAGAATCATACGAAGAAGATGATGATGAAGACGGAGCAAACGAAGACTCTTCATTAGAAGAAGCCATCGATCAAGCTAACCGAAACGCCAATGCGCTGCGCTTTTATCTGGATTCGGGCAGAGACTTACAGATAAGCAAACACGAGCGCAGCGCGGCGATCCGCGTGTTCCTTAAGGACCTCAATGCCAATATACGCGATATTTATAACGGCGATGCAGAGCAGAGAGCATTACTCGCATCGACGCTGCTGGAGCATTACGATTTGATCGGCGAGATTAGCGAGCAAGGAAAAATTCTAAATATCCAGATTGACCCTGATGATGCGGGGCCATCGCCGGGACAGGTCAAAGTGTCGCCTTCCGAATCCTTAAGGTCTACGAAGTTAGGCCGCTAGATCCGTTTCTATACGTGGAAAAATACCTTGCGGTTTGGGTAGCGGTGTGCCCGGAATCAAGGCATGCTCAGGGCGCAGATGCTCAAAACTGCGCGCGTGGGCGGGCACGGCTAACTGATCAAGCAGTTTACTGGCAGATTCGGGCATAAACGGCTGCAACATAATTCCAATACAGCGCAGCACTTCGGCCAGTGTATAAAGCGTTGCCTGCATCGCATCCGGATTTTCCTTACGCTGTTTCCAGGGCGCTTCGCGGTCAACATATTCATTGGCGGCAGATGCCATGCTGATAATCGCGCCTAGCATTTCGTGAAATTTGCAGCGGCGTATTTGATCGCGCGCACTGTCTAAACTATCTGCACGCGTGACCTGGGCTAAATCCAGCAGCGCGACGTCTTGCGGGCGCTTGCCGGCAAGCATCGGATCGGGCACTTTTTCTTCTGCATTCTTCGCAATCATCGACAAGGTACGCTGCGCTAAATTGCCGATATTGTTTGCCAGATCAGCATTAATGCGCTCAGCCATGCTTTGGCGTGAAAAATTACCATCCCCACCAAACGGCACTTCGCGCAGGAGAAAATAGCGCGTTTGATCGAGGCCATATTTTTCCACCAGATGATCGGGCGAGACCACATTACCCAGCGACTTGCTCATTTTCTCGCCTTCAATCGTCCACCAGCCATGGGCAAATACACGCTCTGGCAGCGAGAGCTTGGCAGACATTAAAAATGCCGGCCAATAGACTGCGTGAAAGCGCACAATGTCTTTGCCCACCATATGCAGCGATGCTGGCCAGAAATGCTGATAATGCGCACCGTCAATATCGGGAAATCCGGCAGCGGTGAGGTAATTCGCCAAAGCATCCAGCCACACATACATGATGTGTTTTTCATTACCCGGCACCGTCACACCCCACGAAAAGGTGGTGCGCGAAATTGATAAATCTTTGAGACCACCTTCCACAAATCGAATCACCTCGTTACGGCGTGACTCGGGCAAAATAAAATCCGGCTGCGTGCGATATAACTCTAGTAGTGGCTCTTGAAACTTGGAAAGGCGAAAGAAATAACTCTCCTCCTCCACCCACTCGACCGGCGCGCCGGTTGGGGCTTTACCGTCAATAAGTTCGCTTTCTGCGTAGTAGGCCTCATCGCGTACTGAATACCATCCGGCATACGAACCAAGATAAATATCGCCCGCGTCTTCCAACCGTTTCCACAGCGCCTGCGCAGCGCGAATGTGGCGCGCTTCAGTGGTACGGATAAAATCATCGTTTGAAAGCTCGAGCACCTCGCCCATATGGCGAAAATGCTGCGACACTTCATCAACAAACGCTTGCGGCGGAATGCCGGCAGCCGCCGCAGATTTTTCTACTTTCTGACCATGCTCATCGGTGCCGGTGAGGAATTTGACCTTCTTGCCATCCAGCCGCATGAAGCGCGCAATCACATCGCACGCCACGGATGTATAGGCGTGCCCCAAATGCGGCTTGTCGTTCACGTAATAAATGGGGGTAGTGATGTAATAGCTGTCGCGGGTCATAGCATTCTCCGGATGGCTTTATGACTGAAGATGCGCGCTATCGTCAAGCTGCTTGCATGTTCAAGATCAGCGCAGGCGATACCATCAGCAGTGCTGTTTCACGTTTATCGAGATGAAAGACCGCCGTTTGCCCAAGCAGACTGCGCATTTTCTCCTGATAACGACACCAAACATCAATGCTAAACTGCGTACGCAATGCCTCTAAAATAGCAGGCTCACCCTTCATCAGCTCTGGAAGCGCGTGCGCTGCTGAAAGATAGACGCGCTGCGCAAGTAGCTGCCACATTTCCACGAGCATATTCCACGCCGCCGGAGATTTGACGCTGGCCGAGCCATCGGCGAATTTTTGCCTGTCAGCGGCAGTAGCCTCTGGTCGAAGCGCGTGCAGCAGTGCGGCGTAGGTTTCCGCGGCGTGCTGCGCGTGATAATGCACCGCCTGCCCCGGGCTGCCGGAAGAAAGCGCATAGAGTGACGGATAGAGATTGGAAGGAATATGCGGCGCCATATGCTGCAACACGCGGGCAAAATCATCACGACTGCACGGTGCCATCATCACTTTCCTGCAGCGCGAGCGAATGGTAGGAAGTACCGCACCAACCGTATGACAGACGAGAAGCAAAATACTATTTTCCGGCGGCTCTTCTAAAATTTTGAGCAGCGCGTTGCTCGACTGCGTATTGAGCTGATCTACCGCATCAATAATCACCACCCGCCAGGAAGATTCCGCAGGGGTGAGGCTTAGAAAACTCGGAACTTTGCGCGCTTGATCGACGCTGATTTCTGCTTTTTCCTGCTGCTTTTTAGCATCAAACAACGGGCTTAAGGTCAGCAAATCGGTGTGCGATGCGCCCGCGACACGCTTAAAAATCGGCGCGTCTTCGCTCATAAACAGTGATGATGCCACCGCGCCATGTGCTGGTGCGACGTGCGTGACTGGCTGATCCGGCTCATCCAGTGCGGCAAACAAACTCATCGATTGCGCGGCTTCCAGCGTGCGCGCACTCACCGCATCGTTTGCCAGCAAATAACGTGCAAATCTGTAGGCGAGTGTTGCTTTGCCTATGCCTTTAGGGCCGCAAAGCAAATAGGCATGGTGCAGGCGCTGCTGCTGAATATCCGACAGCAACATCGCCTCCACGTCTTCATGGCCAAACAGTAGTGAATTGGCGCGCGGTTCGATAAGTGCATGCTCCATGACTACCCCTCACTCCCGCTGGGTAGCGTGATACCCAATTTTTGTTTAATGGCAGCGCGCACGCTATCATGGACGATACGCTTGTCCTGCGCGGCATCCATCACCACAAAACGATTGGCATGTTCAAGGGCACGGCTTAAAAATCCCTCACGAATGCGGGTGTGAAACGCAAGATCCATCGCCTCAAAACGCGCTTCATGCGCATTTCCGCGTGCGGTTGCGCGGGCAATTCCGGCACTCGGCTCGATATCAAAATACAACGTGAGCGAGGGCTGAAAATTACCGTAAAGCAGGGTGTAGAGGTCATCTAGCCACTGGGTGCTGACGTTCTTGCCAATGCCCTGATAGACGTAGGTAGAATCATAAAATCGGTCGCTGATGACCCACGCGCCACGCGCCAGTGCAGGGCGGATAAGGGTCTCTACATGATCGTAACGCGCAGCCATAAAAAGCAGCGCTTCGCTGCGCGCATTCCAGCGATCCACATCGCCGCTTACCAGTAAACTGCGAATCGCCTCACCGCCTGCTGATCCACCAGGCTCGCGCGTGACAACCGCTTCAATGCCTGCCTTCGCAAACGATGCCGCCAGTAAACTCGCCTGCGTCGATTTGCCCGCACCTTCACCACCTTCAAGTGTGATGAAGTGCGGCTGCATTACAGCCCCAGCCAATGTTTAATCACCAGCGGAATGCGGGCAAACGCACCTTTTTTCTCAATCGATTTCGTCGCCAGCAGCGGTACTTCTTTGGTATCACCCGAAGGCAGGGTAATCACCAGTTTACCAACGCTCTGGCCCTGCGTAACCGGCGCGGATACAGGGGTTTCCACCACCGCCTTGACGCTGACACCTTCTTTACTTGCGACCGGTAGCGTTAATTTTACATCTTCCGCGGTAGCAAGCTCCACTTCGTCGGCGACCCCAAGCCATAACGGCGCTTTGGCAACGACCTGACCCGCCTGCGCGGCAGTAATGGTTTCAAAATTTCGAAAGCCCCAGCTCAGCAGTGCTTCACCTTCCTGCTCGCGGGCTTTCATCGAATCCAGCCCGTTGATCACCAGCACTAATCTGCGACCAGACTGCGGGTGTTTCGCGGTGAGCACAATGCCATAGCCTGCAATTTCCGTGTGTCCGGTTTTCAGGCCATCTACCCCCAGCGCGCTGCGACCTAGCAGTGTGTTGCGATTATATTGGCGGATCTTGTTATAGGTAAATTCCGGCAGTGAAAAATAAGGCATATAGTCAGGAAAATCATTGACCAAATGCATGCCCAGCGTTGCTAAATCGCGCGCGGTGGTGAAATGATTTTCATCCGGCCAACCGCTAGAATTAACAAAGTTCGAGCCCGCCATGCCGATTGATTTTGCAGTGTCATTTAAGCGCTGCGCGAAGGCTTCTTCACTACCGGCAAGCCCCTCTGCCATCACGATGCACGCATCATTGCCAGACTGCGTGGCGATACCGTGAATCAAGTCCTCCACCGCGACCGAGCCATGAATCGGCACCCACATTTTCGAGCCTTGAATCGCCCAGGCGCGCTCGCTGACCGTGAACTGATCGGTCGGCTTAAGCGTACCTTTTTTCATCTCCGAGAAAATGACGTACAACGTCATCAACTTGCTCATGGAGGAAGGAAACATTTTTTCATCCGACTTTTTTTGCGCAAGGACAGTGCCGGTATCGCCATCGAGTAACATCATGTGAGATGAGCGCACCGCAAACGGCACATCGCCCGTCACATCCTTGTTGGTGGTTGCCAAATCTTCAGCACTCACCTCGGCTGTATTTTCTTTAGTGGGCGCTGCCAATGAAAATGCCGGCAGCGCTAACATAACAATACTGAGAGCAACAGAAATAAAGGAGAAAGTTACACACTGCATGGAGTCCTCGCTTAGGGTTTAATCGTCACGATAAATGCGTCTTTCAGGCCTAAACCAAACGCCTTACTCACAATACGGTCGGCGTCTGATTTGGTAGCAACGGGGCCAACCCGCGTTCTAAATAGCTCGCGCTCACCAATCATCATCGGTTCAATAATCAGATTATAGGGCACGAATGATTTACTTAATGCTTCTGCGCGTTCGCGGCTTGAAAACGTGGCGAGTCTGACAAAATAGCCCTGCGTGTGCTTTGCTAAATCCGGATGGTCTTCGACATGTTTTTCCGCCACTTTTTCCGGCGGCAATACATCATAGACGGAGGATTTTTGATCAGGCGCAGAAGGCGTGCTCGCCGGTGCTGAAAGCGGAGGCAACTGCGATGCTTTCACGGTTCTAGGCGCAGATAAATCTGCCGATGCAATATCACTCGTTGGCGCAGCCTGATGGGTTTGCTGCGGCGATGGTGTAGCGGCCTGCGCCGAACTTACTGGCGATAGTTTTTCCCAGAACGATCTGCGGTCATGCTGCGTCGAGGGAGTATAATTACCCGCACGCGCCATTTGTACAGGCTGTAATACTTCGCGTTCAATATCAATTTCAAACGGACGCTTGCCCGCAGTGACCAGCTCCATCATCCGGTCGGTTTCTTGGGGCAAATACTCCACCCGCACACGCGCGACCCCCTCGCCAATCATGCCGATTTCTTCGGCAGCCTTGCGCGATAGATCAATAATTCTGCCGCCAGAAAATGGGCCACGATCATTAATGCGCACCACCGCGCTACGGCCAGATTTGAGGTGGGTTACACGTACCAGCGAAGGCATCGGTAATGTCGGATGCGCTGCGGTTAACTGCCACTTATCGAACCTTTCGCCGTTAGCGGTGCTTTTGCCATGAAAGCCAGGGCCATACCACGATGCCATCCCTTCCTGACGGTAATTTCTATCTTGCGATGGATAGTAGGTGCGACCATTGACGGTGTATGGCTTGCCGATTTTCACATACGACGAGGCAGGAGCTGAAGATGAACCCGTGTTTTGAGCACACGCACTCAGCGTGGTTAACATCAATAATGTAATGGCAACATGTTTGAGCATAACAATCCTTTTTAAGGCGGCTATTTTGCGATTTCATCTGCCAGTAGTCCAGCGGCAGTAGCAAAATATCGCGATTTATTCCAATGAAGCAACGTATGGTAGTTTTGATACACTATAAACGCACCCTCAGCCTTTGTTCCTGGATGCATTAAATAGGCACTGCCTTCAAAGGCGGGAACATCTATTCCGCGCGCACCAAGCGCCTCGTGACTGAGCGGACGGTACAAATCTTCGTGCACTAAGTTCACATGCTCCGGAAGCGTGACGGCTCTTCCCCAGCCAGTCTGATGAGTCCAGCCTTCGGTTTTTAGATAATTGGCGATGGAAGCAAATACATCCGGCAGGCTGCGCCAGATGTCTTTCACACCGTCTTTATCCCAATCTACGGCGTAGCGCTCAAAGCTGGACGGCATGAACTGGCAGTGCCCCATTGCCCCTGCCCAGCTTCCGCTAGGCCGCGCATTTTTTATATCGCCTTGCTGAATAAGCGTCAGCAGGGTCAAAAGCTGGTCTTCAAAAAACTGCGCGCGACGCCCCTCATAGGCAAGGGTGGCAAGCGAGCGCACCACATCTGAATTGCCTGTAAAACTGCCGTAATTGGTTTCAATTCCCCACAACGCAAGAATCATCGGTGCGGGAACTCCGTAATGGGTACTTATCTGCTGTAATAATTTGCGGTGGGTGTGGTAATGCTGGTAGCCAAGACGAATCCGCTCGGCACTGACGATGTTTTTTTTGTACTGAGTGAACGAAATTTTGCCCTCTGGCTGCTTTCTATCCAGCCTAATGACCTGCGCATCTACTTTCATACCAGATAAAGTCTGCGATAGTATCTGCTTGGAAACACCCGCCTGCTCAGCGCGTGCAGAAAACTCTGCCAGCCAACGCTCAAAGCCGTGATTTGCCGCAAGCGCACCGGCTGGAAGTACGCAGGCAAGCGCAAGTATCAGCATGCAAATAAAATGAAGAGAACGCATAGCACCCGAAAGAAAATAGCCATTTGTTATGCGCCTGATTATCCAGCGCTGCAAGCCTTGCAACGCACTCTGATTTTTTAATTGGAAGTGAGTGGCTTATTGCGTAAGCCTTGTGGATAATGACACACGCCTCCCACATTCACCGTACGCCTGATATCTCACGCAATCTGGCGGCTTATCTCGATCGTGCTGTACTTGCGGCACCGTTTCATCTGCTGTGCGATAGCCATACTTACGCCGCTGGCGGCGAGATATTTGAGCGCCAGCTAAGCAATGTCACGCTGCATAATTTGGGGCTTCAGGTGAAGCCGACGTTAGCAAAAGCGCAGCAGCTAGCCTCGGCATTGACCGAAGGCGCAGTGCTGATTGTGTTTGGCAGCGGCACCCTGACAGATATTGCTAAATATGCAGCGCATGCTCGCGGCGTTCGGCTGGTATCAATTCCTTCCGCCGCGTCGATGAATGGTTACGCATCCTCCACGGCCAGTTTGATGGATAAGAACGGGGTCAAACATTCCCACCTGGCAAAAGCGCCGGAGCATATTTTTCTTGATGCTGCGTTATACGCCGCCGCGCCTGTAGAACTCACCCGCGCGGGGTTGGGTGATACGCTGTGTCGCAGCACCATCCAAGCCGATGCATTGCTGGCGCACCTCATCAGCGGCAGTTGGTATGACAATGAATATTTCTTAAGCCTAAGCCATCATGAAGCGCGGTTATTGAACCTTACTTCTGCCCTTCAGCAGGGCGACAAGGCCGCGGTAGAGTTATTGATGGAAGCCTTGCTTCTCTCTGGCAACGCGATGCAACGTGCTGGCTCCAGCATTCCAGCCAGTGGTAGCGAGCACATGATTGCGCATCTTTTGGAAAAAAATTTGCCCAAAATCATGCAGCCGCATTTTCACGGCGCGCAAATTGCCCTCACCACCCTTACCATGGCAAGGTTACAGCAATTCATACTGAGTAAAACAATTCCGCTCAATCTGAAGCAGTATGAAGCTGCCCTGCGCGCGCAGAAGGAAGCCCAAAATGCACAAGAAAAATGGCAGATTTTAAGGGCGATAACGCCAGCGCGGTGGGATGAAATCTGGAAAGAATTGCAGCAGCAGCTTAAAGGAAAGCTCATCGCAGCCGACGAATTGGAAACGGCAATGCTTCAAGCAGGCCTTGCTACCAGCGCTGAGGCGCTGGGCATTGTACGTAGCGACTACATCCACGCAGTGCAAAATGCATTTGCCACACGCGAGCGGATTAGCTTTTTAGATGTGATCGCTATGCGCTCTGAGGGTGAGGCTTAGCCACGCCCACGATAAGGGGCAACGCCTTGATCCGGTAGCCACAAACCGTTTGGCAGTTCACCGTAGCTATAAAATACATCAATCGGGATGCCGCCGCGCGGATACCAATAGCCGCCGATGCGCAGGAATTTAGGCTTTGTCACCTCGATGATGCGTTTGGCGATGGTGATCGTACATGCCTCGTGAAAATCGCCGTGATTTCGAAAACTGGTAAGAAATAACTTCAGTGATTTACTTTCCACCAGCGCATCAGAGGGCACATAATCAATCACCAGATGGGCAAAATCAGGCTGGCCAGTTACCGGACACAGCGAGGTAAATTCCGGACACACAAAGCGCACGACATACGGCGCATCTGGATGCGGATTGGGCACCACTTCCAGCGATGCTTCAGCAGGCGATGCGGCACTGGCAAGTTGCGCGCCAAGCTGGGTGAGATGTTCGGTGTAATGCGCCATTACAGCTTTTGTTGCTGAGCTTTATAAATAAAACAAGGGGCATTTTTAATGATCAGCGCCTCACAGGCCGAGCGCGCCTGGGCCTCGCTAAGATTTTCAATGCGCGCGCGGTGCACTTTACCACCGGAAATACCGCTATCCATGACGGCCGGACGGTGCGATGATAAAATCGTGGGAACTAGCGTAACCGCCGCTTTTACAGCATCCAGCGCTTGTGATTTTTCGGCAAATGCCCCCACTTGAATTCCCCAGCTTAGCTCTTTGGTATCTGACTTGCCGGTGAGCAAATTGGTATGCACCATTTTATCCTGCGCACTCATACGCTGAAATGGCACCGAAGTGCGCGCTTCAATCTTTGGCTGAGCAGGCGCAGCGCTGCTTGGTGCAAGTGCTGGCTCGGCTTTTACATTCTGCGCTGAAGCCAGTGCAGCTGCAGCCCCTGCATCTTTTGGTGCGCCTTCTTTTTGCTTTGTGAGCGCCGCTTCTTTGGCTGCCTGCGCAGCTTTTGCGGCGGCGATCGCTTGCATATCAATGCGTGGAAGCGGTAGATTTTCTGCATAATAACGTTTGGAAATTGCATTGCCGCGCTTGGCTAATGTCTGGTAACCGCTGGAAAGTAATTCTTTCATCCGCCCATCGCGCCAGCGGGCGGAAGTGCCGCCCAGCACCACCCCAATCAACCGTCTGCCACCGCGCTGCACAGAGCTCACCACGTTAAATCCTGAAGCGTTGATGAAGCCAGTTTTAATACCATCCACACCCGCATAGCCTGTCATCACGCGGTTATGCGTGTAATACGTCACCCCTCTACGGGAGAATTGGCGTGTAGAAAAATAAGAGTAATACTGCGGAAAATCACGGCGCAGCGCGATCCCCAGTTTCGCCATGTCGCGCGCGGTGGTGATTTGTCTGCCATCAGGCAAGCCATGCGGATTTTTGAAAACGGTATTTTTCATACCAAGCTCACGTGCACGCTTGGTTGCAAGCTGCGCAAACTTATCGACAGAACCACTGATACGCTCGGCCACGACCACGGCAACATCATTCGCGGAACGCACCACCAGCGATTTGATGGCCGTATCCACATCGATCAAATCACCGTGCTTGAGAGAAATGTTGGTTTGCGGCTGCGAGGCGGCAAGTCTTGATGCCCGCATGGTTGAATGTTTGTTTATTTTTCCGGCTTTCATTTCTTCAAACAATAAATACAGCGTCATCATTTTGGTGAGCGACGCTGGATGGCGAATGGCTCCAGCATTATGTTGATGAAAAATCTCGCCCGACACCGGATCAAGGATGAGCGCTGCATAACGCGGGTCTTGCAAGCCGACTCTTGCTGGTGCGCGGTGATATCTTGGGCGTGCTGCCTCCGCCGCAGAGGCAAGTGTCACAAGGAAAAAAGTCGCCAGTAAAATCAGGCTTATACGTGATGATTTCATTTCGTCGCCTATGATAATTGGGGCACGCGCGCCACAAGCCGCTGCATGCCCTGCATCCCTATGGCGTAGAAATGAACGGAAACATCCTGAAAACCAAGCGCTGTATAAAACTTATTCGCAGAGATATTTTCTTTCGCGCAAGTCAGTGACATCCATGCACCACCTGTGTGCTGAACTTCATGACTGACGTAAGCAAGCAGTCCTGCGCCGATGGCCCTGCGGCGGTAATCTTCAGCAACCACCAAATCAGCAATATGCGCGCCGTGCGTCATGGAATAAATGTCATAACCTTGGTAGTAAAAGATGCAGCCTACCAGCTCTGCATCGTAGTGCGCGGTTGCACAGCGCATCTTCACGGCGTGATGCGTCATCATTTCGTTCACCTGCTGCGCGCGGATGGTCGCCTCCCTGCCTTCATGACGATAGAGATCCGACAGAAGTATGGCTAACGCATCCGCGTCAACATCGGTATAATCTTTAATGGTCAGTTTTGTGGACAAGGCAGTGAGTCTCGTTGAGATTGGGTGAAATCATGCTACATCCATAGCGTGACTTATCCCGCGATACAAACCTTGAATCCGCCCCCTGCTCCATCATACCTTGATGCACTGAATACTCAGCAAGCTGAGGCGGTGCATGCTACCGATGGCCCCGTATTGGTTTTAGCGGGCGCGGGCACCGGCAAAACGCGCGTACTCACCACCCGCATTGCGCATTTACTCGCCACCAAAAAGGCCTTTGCCAGCCAAATTCTCGCCGTTACTTTCACCAATAAAGCCGCGCGGGAAATGCGTGATCGCATTGCCGCTTTGCTGGGCGAAAAGGATGATCATTCCGGTTTCATCGGCCATTTGTGGCTGGGCACGTTTCACTCGATCGCGGCGCGCATTTTGCGTAAACATGCGGAGCTGGTTGGGCTGAGCTCGCAGTTTACTATTTTAGATGATGATGATCAGCAGCGTTTGCTCAAACAAATTCTGCAAGAAGCCAATATCGACACCACGAAATTTACCCCCAAAGTGATGCTGGCGATTATTTCCGGCTGGAAAGATCGTGGCTACACGCCCGATAAAATTCCCAACACATCCGGAAGCTACAATGCCGGACAGATTGCTGCATCCATTTACCCCAGATACCAGGCGCGTCTGAAAGCCATGAATTGCTGCGATTTTGGTGATCTGCTGCTGCATAACCTTACCATTTTTCAGCAGCATCCCGATGTGCTGAAAACCTACGCGGATCGCTTTCACTATATTTTAGTCGATGAATATCAGGACACCAACACCAGCCAGTATTTATGGCTGAGGCTACTGGCGCTGAGCTATAAAAACATCTGCTGCGTGGGCGATGATGATCAGTCTATTTACGGCTGGCGCGGTGCTGAAGTGACCAACATCCTCAAGTTTGAAGAGGATTATCCGGGTGCGACCATCATCCGGCTGGAGCGTAATTACCGCTCGACCGCGCCGATTCTTAAGGCCGCCTCGGCGGTCATTGCACACAACAAAGACCGGCTGGGTAAAACACTCTGGACCGATGAAGAAGACGGCCCCCTCATTCGCATCAAGCCCGTGTGGGATGATAGTGAAGAAGCCCGCTTCGTCGGCGAAGAAGTAGAGGCCTACCAGCGCGATAAAATTCCCTTAAGTCAGATGGCGGTGTTAGTGCGCGCAGGCTTTATGACGCGCGGTTTTGAAGAGCGCTTCATGACCCTTGGTATCCCTTACCGCGTGGTGGGGGGGCTGCGCTTTTACGAGCGGATGGAAATTCGCGATGCAGTGGCCTATTTGCGCCTGACCTATCAACCGCACGATGATTTGGCATTTGAACGTATCATCAACACCCCCAAACGTGGGATTGGTAAAGCAACGCTCGAGCAGATTCACAGCGATGCACGCGCGAAAAATTGCTCGCTCCACAGCGCGCTGGAAGCCATGCTTGCCTCTGGCGCCATGAAGGGAAAAACGGCCGCAACACTTGGCCAGTTCATGCATAATTTGGCGCATTGGCGGCAGCTTTTAAGCGCAGAACCGCTCGCCGCCGTGATGGACAAAATGCTGGATGATTCAGGATACCGCGCCATGTGGCAGGCTGATAATTCCCCAGAAGCCAGTGGCAGGCTGGAGAATTTGAAAGAATTAGTGCGCGCCTTAAGCGAATATTCCAGCGTCGATGCGTTTATTGAGCATGTCGGCCTGGTGACCGATGGTGCGGCAAACGCTGAGGATGATATGATCAGCATCATGAGTTTGCACGCGGCCAAAGGCCTCGAATTTTCCTGCGTGTTTCTGACGGGTTGGGAAGAAGGGCTCTTCCCCTCGCAACGCACGATGGATGAGCAAGGCGCCAAAGGCCTTGAAGAAGAGCGCAGGCTTGCCTATGTCGGCATCACCCGTGCCCGGCGCCATTTATGCATTTCGCACGCCGCCAATAGGCGCATTTACAATCAGTGGCAATCCTCGTTGCCCTCACGTTTTTTGGCTGAAATTCCGCCAGATGTCGTGGAGGAAATGGAAAGCGGCACCTATCACCGCCGCGCTGCTAGCCCGGCCATTTTTCAAAAAGAGCTCGACCAATTGCTTGCGCACCGCGTGCAGCCCACATCACTGGATACCAGCGTCATCCGCAAGGGATCATCGGTGCAGCATGAAACGTTTGGCCAAGGCATTGTACTTGCTATTGAGGGCGATCATGTACAGGTCGCCTTTAAGCATGGCGGGATAAAAAAACTACTCGCGGATTACCTAACGTTAGTGAAATAGCCTATATGTTTTCACACTTGCGCTTTAACCAGGCAGAAACGTCTGCGGATACTTGTGGTGCAATTTCTGCATACACCCTCGCATGATACGCATTAAGCCACGCGCGTTCGCGCTCAGTCAGCATCGCACGATTCACCAAACTGGTTTCAATAGGCACCAGCGTCACGGTGTCAAAGCCCAGCATGGCGCGCTTTGAGTGCGGAAGATCTTTTTTCGTGACCACCACCACGTTTTCAATACGAATCCCGTAAGCACCTTCCTGATAATATCCCGGCTCGTTCGAGCAGACCATGCCCGCCATCAATGGCGTAGCCATGCTACGTTTGCTGATCGATTGCGGGCCTTCATGCACACACAAATAGGCACCAATGCCATGGCCGGTACCGTGATCGTAATCCGCACCAACTTCCCATAAGAACTGCCGTGCAAGCACATCCAGATGGGCGCCCGTCGTGCCTTCGGGGAAGATAGCCGTAGCCAGCGCAATATGCCCTTTAAGCACGCGGGTGTAATAATGCGTGATGTCGTCTGAAGCAGTACCGCGCACCAGTACGCGCGTCACATCGGTGGTGCCTTCTTCATATTGCCCGCCGGAATCAAGCAGCAGCAATTCGCCTTCTTTCCACTCACGATTCGTATTTTTACTAGCATGATAATGTACAATCGCCCCGTTAGCGCCGCTGCCCGCAATGGTCGCAAAACTTGCCCCCCGGTAGTACGCATTTGCCGCGCGCGCTTCTTCAATGATGCG
>JALHRI010000003.1:65956-72654 GCA_022841525.1 Alphaproteobacteria bacterium
CCGCCTGTTCAATGCGGCAAAGTGCGTAACAGAGCGCAGCACCATCCATGATGTGCGCTTTGGTAATGGCTGCAATCTCGACGCTATTTTTACACGCCTTACGTAGGGTAAGCGGATCGTTGATTCGCTTAAGTTCGCAGCCTGCATCCATTGCCGCGAGGGTAAGCGCATGCGGCGTATGAGCAATATCGAGCGCAATAGTTTTTAGCGGTGAGAGCACTTCGCGTGCGTGCTGAAACAGCGAGTTTAGCGGATGAAACTGCACGCTCAGCCCGTGTAGGTAGTTCTCTATATCCGGGGACATATCACGCGGCGTTATGTAATAATGTAGCGTACCAGACTTCTTCTCAAGCAGGCCGTATCCGAGAACGAGCGGATTATAATCAATATCCGCCCCGCGAATATTGAGAAGCCAGCATAAGGCATCTGGCTGGGTGAGCAGCATCGCATCCGCATTCGTCGAGGTCAAAAAATCCCTTAAGGCAGATAATTTTTCTACTGCTGATTGCCCCGCAAGCCTCTCATCATGGCGCATCATCGGTGCAGCGGGCATAGCAATACGCTCAGAACTTACAGCATCCACCGCATTGGCGCAGGATACAAAGGAAATATGCGGACATTCAGCCTGCAATTTTTCCATCTGCGCGGTGGTGAATAACCAGCTATCATAGCCAATTACCAACGACGCATCTCCACCATGTTGCTGAAGGTAGCTGTTGATGGATGTTTCACCAATGAGCACAATATCGGTACGTTTTGCATCCACCTCATGAGCGGCTTGCAATGTGTAGCGTCCATCGACGAACAATACGTCGCGCTTTTCATCATTTGCAACAATCAGCGCCGTGCCTGCAGAGCCGGTAAAACCCGTGATGCGCTCTAATCTGCGCGCATAGGCTGCAGGGTATTCGCCCTGAAATTCATCGGCCAAAGGTTGCAGCCAGCCATCTAATTTATTAGCTCTCAGATGCGCTTTGAGCGCGCCGAGAAGTTCACAGCGTGCGTCGTTCTTGTCTTGCGCGATATTACCCATGGTTGTATGATGGCCTGATATTCATGAGCAGGAAAGCATTTTATGCGCCAAAAGCTATGGTTCAGGCTGCTAGTGACGCTGATGTGTTTTTTCATCACGCCTGAAGCGCTGGCGAACCATCACTCTTCCCATAAACATAAACCCGCGCTGGTTTATATGCTCGCCAACGAGACGGACGGCGCGTTTATCGATGCCGCAAAGAAAGGCGCACTGCTAGCTAAAAGCGATTTTGATGCGCATTATCACGAAGTGCGTTTGCGCAGCCGCGATAATGTACTTGCCCGCATTGATGAGCTGGCTCAGCAAGGCTACAACCCCATTATCTGCGTAGGTTACCAAAGCGTGATGCCGGTGATGCAGCTGGCGGAAAAACATCCTGAGACACGTTTTACGGTCATTGACGGACTGGTGCCGCCACTTTTTTCCAACGTACAATCGATCATTTTTAAGGATCACGAAGGGTCATTTTTAGTGGGCATGCTGGCTGCTTACACCAATAAAAGCGGCAAAATTGGCTTTATAGGTGGGATGGATATTCCGCTCATTCGCAATTTTCTTCACGGCTACACGCAAGGTGCAAAACGCGTCAAAGCTGACATTGAAATTCTCAGCGATTTTGTGGGGGAGGATAATTCCGCCTGGTCAGATAATGCGCGGGCGCACACGCTGGCGACTAACCAGTTTCGCGCCGGTGCGGATGTGATTTTTGCAGCCGCTGGTGGCGCGGGTATTGGCGTGCTGCTTGCTGCCAAAGAGCAGAAAAAATACGCCATTGGTGTAGATGCCAATCAGAACGCGCTGCAGCCGGGCTATGTGCTTACCTCGATGCTCAAACGTGTCGATGTCGCCGTGTATAAAACGCTGGAAATGGTTGAGCAAAATCAGTGGGCGCATGGTATTAGATATCTCGGACTCAAAGACGGCGCGCTGGATTTCTCGGTCGATATTCACAACCGCATGCTGATTTCTGAGGATGCATTAGAACGTGTGATGACCACGAAAGAACATATCGTCAACGGGCTGATTGAAGTGCAGATGTACAGCCCGCGCTGAATACTCTGTCACTCTGAGTGTAGCGAAGAGTCCTATACGTGTAATCTGAGATTCTTCGCTGCGCTCAGAGTGACAAAAAAAGTATCAGTCCTTAGCAATTTTTTTGGCAATCTCGCAGGCGGCGTAGGTAAAAATTCCCTGCGCACCAGCGCGCTTTATTGAAATCAGCGCTTCCATCATTGCGGCATCGGCATCGATAAGCCCTTGCTGTGCGGCAAGCTTGATCATCGCATATTCACCGCTGACCTGATAGGCAAAAATCGGCAATGTCGTATGCGTTCGCAGGCTCGCAATCACATCTAAATAATGGCTTGCAGGCTTCACCATCAGCATATCTGCGCCCTCAGCCACATCAAGCCACACCTCACGCAGCGCCTCGCGCGCATTCGCAGGATTCATTTGATAGCTGCGCTTATCGGCCTTTCCAAGTGCTGAGGCTGATCCCACCGCATCGCGAAACGGCCCGTAAAACGCCGAGGCATATTTCGCCGCATAAGAAAGAATCGGCCGCTGGCTGAAACCATCCGCATCGAGCGCGGCGCGAATGGCGCCTACTCGCCCATCCATCATGTCCGATGGCGCAAGAATATCCGCCCCCGCTTTTGCCAGCGCGATGGCTTGCTGCGCCAGCATGGCAACGGTTTCATCGTTCGCAACGTCGCCGTTTTTCAGCAGGCCATCATGGCCGTGGGAAGTATAGGGATCAAGCGCCACATCGGCAATGATGCCGATGTCAGGTACGGCGTTTTTTATCTCCGCAATCGCGCGGTGGATCAGATTGTCTGCGCGCAGCACCTCACGCGCATCGTCGGATTTTTTTTCTGCAGGCACGACGGGAAAAATCGCCACCGCGCAAATACCCAGTGACTGTGCATGTTTCACCGCTTGCGCTATATTTTTTAGCGCGAAGCGCTGGACGCCCTCTAAGCTAGGTACAGCAACATTTTCCGCGCCTTCATGTACAAACACCGGCCAGATCAGATCTGCCGGATGCAGGCGCGTTTCAGCAACCATCTCGCGCAGCCACGGGGCGCTGCGTAAGCGTCGAAGTCTGACCTCTGGAAAGCCGCCGATTATTTGCATCCGGCGCGTATAGCGAATGATCGCGCGTTACGCAACCGCAGCGTGCTTGGCCGCCATTTCTTTATCATTGGCCGCTTCCAGACGCGTGATCTCAGATGGCGGTGCCTGCACCTGTGCAGATGGTAGAGACTGCGGATTCACCTGAGTGTCGATTGGCGAAGGCTGATCCTGCAGCGCCTCCATCTTCTGCGCCGCCGGTGTTTTTACAATATTTTGCGTGGACTCCACAGGCTTCTCGGTCGGCGCACTCGGCGCTTGTTGCTGCGCCTTCGCTTCTTTGGCTTTACTGGCGCCTTTGCCTAAAAATCCAATCGCGGCAGCAAACATGTTGGTAATTTGTCCAGTCGGGTAGGCATAATCTTTACGCTTATAGGGAAGCTCCATTCCACCATAGCCTGCGGCTTTTACACGGATCGCCTCATCGCCAAAGACTTTGGTCTTTTTTAACCCCAAATAATCGTTTCTAATTGTGCCGTTTTTAGCCGCATCTTGCAGGGCAGCGAAATATTCTGGCTGCTGTTTCATCTCTGCTAGCAATGGATTTTTGAATTTAGGCGTTGAGGTAGTAAATTCAAACGCGCCTGTATAAATGGCGGGAAGTCTGGCCATCCAGAGGGCGCTGAATAAATTTTGAGCAAGTTGCGAGTTATTAATGTAGGTAAGCAGTGCACCGCCTGTTGCAAGTGTGGTACCAACATACAACTCTGACTTTGAAATACCGCCAGGCTGACTGAGCGCTGACATAATCGCCATGAGGCCGCTAATACCAGAAATCGCGCCTACTGTTTGGCGTGAATGCGCAACCGGGTCAAACGCCTGTTGAGTACGGGTACGCATATAATCCACGATGCCCATTGTACTCATTTTTTCTTTTTCCTCAGGCGTATCGTCTTTGCGTGGAAAAATAGCCCCAATTGCAAAGCTGACCATCGCTGTTAGCAAATAAATCAGCCGCATTTTGTGCCAACCGGGCTTTGGAATCAGGCCATCTTTTACGGCAAGCTCGGCAATCTTTACACCACGCTCCGGCGTCATGCCGGGGGTTTTCATGATGGTATCCATCTGGGTTTTCCAGATATCTTCCGAGATTACCTTACCCCGGTAACCTGAATGCAGCATGATGGCCGTACCGGTGAACAATCCCGCATTGGTAATTTGCGGGGCGTGGTCAATCAGCCAATCAGGGAAGAAGCGGTAAATGCCGGTGTTATGTTTTTTCTCTGGCGAAGCGAGGCTTTGGGCTTGCTGTGCCTGCGCTGCCGCGGCCTGCTCGGATTGCGTGGCATCGGCAACCGGGTGTAATTTGGGCGCAGTATTGTCAGGTGATGAAGACATAAAACATCCTATTTCTATGCCTTCATTTTACACCAATCTCCACGCGTGTTTGTGACAGTTTGATGAAGTTTACTCTATAGATTGTCACGAATAATTCATACTACGCGAAGTATAGTAAGGGTATACTCATTCGTGAACCAAACCTTTTACATTATTTATGGATAAAACAGACGCTAATAATTACAGCCCGACAACCTACCGCGATCATGCGGTGCGCGGCGCATGGATGGGTCGCGGGGTTAGCCTGTGGGCATTTTCTATTTTAGGATTAGTAGCTGGCGCTTCCATGGGCGCGCTTGCTCCCCTTATTCCGCTCGCATTGGGCATGACAATTCCACTTACTACTCTTGGTTCATCCATTCTTATCTATGGTGCCGTTGGCATGGCCGCAGGTTTTGGTGTAGCTAATTTTGTTGGGTCTGCCGCAGGCGCTGCCGCCGATGTCGCAAGAGAACAAGAAAAGCGATTGCTTGCCAGAGACGCGGCATTGGGCCTACCCACTCCTGAAAAAGGCTTACCTGCCTCTACCATTAAACCGCAAAAATTAGTGAATTTAAAAGTCGGCGTGATGATGGCAACACTGGGCATGATTGGCGGCCTGATTATGGGGGGCGCATTTTTAGCGCTTGGCCCCGGAGCAACTGCAGCAGTTCCTGCGTTTACCACATTGATGGGGGCTGCCGCAGCAGAATCAACGGCAGCAACCTTAGCCTACTTCACCGGTGTAATGGGAATGTTTGGCAGCTTATGGACATTTAACTTCCCCCAAATAGCTTATAAAATGCACGATACGGTTAGCCGTTACATTGGCGGCGCTGCCATAGGAACCAGTTGGGATTTACCAGATACTGCGCCTGCAAAGACTGCAGAAAAAACTCCTACTATCGCTTTTGCGCCTTCCAGCAAATTTCAGGATTTATTAAACGCGCAACAACAAAACACACGCGAACTCTCGCGCTAGTCAAAACTTTATCCCTTTATTGCAACACACTTGAAACATTGCTATAAGCGCAGATTTCGAGGTTTTTCATGTCATTTACTCCGCGTGTATTTTCCGGCGTTCAGCCTACGGGCAATCTGCATCTGGGCAATTATCTGGGGGCGATTAAGCAATGGGTGCGCATGCAGCACGACATGCCCAGCATTTACGGCATTATGGATATGCATGCCATCACCGTGCCGCAAAACGCTGCCGAGCTTGCCGCCTGCAGCCGCCAGACTGCAGCCGCGCTGATCGCCTGCGGGATTGATGTGAGCAAAAGCATCATTTTCGTGCAGTCCAGCGTATCGGCGCATGCTGAACTGGCGTGGATTTTGGGTTGCCACACGCCGCTAGGCTGGCTCAACCGGATGACGCAGTTTAAGGAAAAAGCCGGTAAGCAGAAGGATATGGCCAGCCTTGGCCTCTACGGCTATCCGGTACTCATGGCGGCCGATGTGCTGGCCTACAAAGCCACCCACGTGCCCGTCGGCGAAGATCAGAAGCAGCATTTGGAATTAGCGCGCGATATTGCCGGCGCCTTCAACCGCGCCGCTGGTGCAGAGATTCTGCCGCTGCCGGAGCCAATGATTCTTCCCACCGCCGCACGCATCATGAGCCTGCGCGATGGCACCAAGAAAATGAGCAAATCTGATGCGTCAGACTATTCGCGTATCAATTTAACCGATGATGCCGATGCGATTGCCGCGAAGTTCAAAAAAGCGAAATCCGATATGGTCGAAGGCATTAGTTACGACGAGGAAAGCCGCCCAGAAGCCAGTAATTTACTACAAATTTATGCGGCACTGGCAGATGAGCCGCTGGCCAAGGTGAGCGACGCATTTGCCAGCAGTAATTTTTCCAGTTTCAAATCAGCACTCGCAGATTTGGCGGTGGCTAAACTTTCCCCTATTTCTGCACGCATGCGCGAGTTACTTGTTGACCCGGATGAGCTGGATAGGCTGCTGGCTTCAGGCCGCGACCGCGCGGCAGCAATCGCCGCACCTGTCATGCGCGAAATCAAGCAAGCAACTGGCTTTTTTGTGTAGCCCGCATGGTGGTGTTCTACATCATCCGTAATTTATGCCGCATGGCGATGCGTGTGGTGCTCTTACCGCTTGCGCTGCTGACTGGCCGCTACCTGAAGCTAATCTTATTGGTAGCGCTGGCATTTTGGCTCTTTAAGTGCCAGATGGAGCCCACGCCCCTGCCCCC